>JAPLWU010000051.1 GCA_026396425.1 Microcaldota archaeon
TATGAGCGACGTGGAGGAAATGACCCTGCAATTGGAGCAACAGTTGGGTCAGAGCAAGGTTGAGAATCCAGCCGTGGTTGAGCCAATCGCTGGGCCGGCGCCGGTCAAGCAGTTGGCCGCGACAGCACTGGAATCTCTGGCCGTCGTGCAACATGACCAGCAGAAGGAATTTGGGGCGAAACCCGACGACTTCTACCCCACGGAGCGGGGAGCTAAGCATCGGCAACCTCATCGGCCTCGTCTCCGACTCCATCAGGCGAAGCTCGAAAAGGAGGGAGGCCGAGCATGCGCCCGCGGTCAAGACCAGAACTGCCGTGCGCATGCTTTTGTCGAAGATTATGCGCTACACGCTAATCGGCCTTTTTGTCGTCCTGCTCTTTCTCGCGTTCGTAGCCTACATCGCGTCGCTGCCGGTGGGCAGGCCCGTGCAAAAGCCGCAGGCGAATCTCTCATTGGGGGTGGAAGTCATTGATTATGGAGTCCTCTCCTACGAGAAGGCAGAGTCCGCCACCGCGTATTCGACGGTTGCCCTGGAGGTTTCCGGGGCGGACAACGTCTCAATCTCCTATTCCGCCTTCAGCAAGCCCATACCGAGCACCGTGCTGCTGCTAAAATCGAGGCGCGACCAGGCCGCGGCGTTTGGCGAGTTCAGGCAGCGCCTTGCCGGCCAGCTGGCCGACAGGGGCATCCGACTCGGCGAGATACATGTTGACCAGCTTTCGAAGCTTCCGCCGGGCGCGAGCGCCATAATCGTCGCCCCCACCGGCCGCGTGCCCGCCTCTTTCCTCGGGCTGGTCGAGAAGGACTTCAACTTCACAAGGCTCCTCGCGAACGGCAATGTGATAATATACATGGGCTACGAGTTCGGGTCGGGCGCAATTCCGGAGAACAGCACGAGCTCCATAATGCCGGTTTCGCAGGAGCTGGTCAATTCCTTCAGGCTCTTGTTCAAGGGGGTGCCGAAGAAGGAACCCGGATACAAGATAGAGAACCCGGCGTACGCCGTGACAGGCCAGGGGGGCAGAACGATTTCCGGGGTTCTTTCGGCCGTCGATTTCGGGGCGACGGGCGCGCTCGTCTTCATCCCGCAGGTCATGGACCTCGGGTGGCTGAGCGGCTCTGATGCCGCGGACGACGTCCTCAGGGCGATAGAAACGGTCGCATGGCAGACGCCAATCGCGCAACAGGCGCAGGTGATTATGACGGACAGGGGCGGGCTCAACGAAACGAGAACGATTTTCTCCGGCGGCTATGTGAGGGCTCCGGCAAACGCGCTCATGCGGTTCACCGCGGAAAAGGGGAACATGACCGAACGCCTCATGCTTTTCCAGAGCCTCCCGCTCTCCGTCTCAGGAGTCTCAGTGCACCAGGGCTCGGTCCTCCCATCGCCGGTTACGGAGAAGGACCTGCCCATCGTGATAGAGTTCAGGCTCAAAGAGAGCCCGCAGCGCTCGGCGCCAATGCGCCTGCTGGCCTACCGCGATGGGGAGCTGGCATCGCAGGCTGAAGTGGGTACCCTCTCGACGAGCGGGCAGACGAGCGTAGGGTACTACGTGAACATACCGGGCGGGGACTATGTATTGCGACTCGCCGACGCG
This sequence comes from Microcaldota archaeon, assembly GCA_026396425.1. Taxonomy (GTDB): domain Archaea; phylum Micrarchaeota; class Micrarchaeia; order Burarchaeales; family JAKAKT01; genus JAPLWU01. The sequence goes on from JAPLWU010000051.1 coordinate 1,599, forward strand.
CAGGGCCGGGTCTACTCCCAGTCCTATTTGCACGTGATACGGGTGAATTTCACCATAAGGCCCAACTGGGCCTCCGGCGCCTTCCTCCTTGAGCCGCTTTTTGACGGCCAGAAATCAGAGGTTGGGATTTACAACGTGACCGTCTCGCTTGATGGGAACCAGCCCCAGACGCTCTACGCACAGAAGAGCCAGATAGTCTACACCTTCAAGGGCCAGATAGCAGAGGGGAATCACGCGCTTTTCATCGACGTTGGAGCGGACAGGCTCGAGATACCGGAGAACTACGTCAGGAGGCGCGAGTTCTGGGACAACCCGCTCTACCAGGCGGCATTCCTTATCGCCGCCATAATCTTCTTCGTGGGGTATACGCTCAAGAAGCCGGACAAGGTCCTGCTGTCCATCGACGTTCCGGACTTCCCGCCCCTCTCGAGGATAAAGGTTTCAATAGACAAGGAGCGCGTAATCGAGATTTTCGACAAGGTGAACGAGGACTACAGGTGGAGGTTCATGCCGCTCCGCCACGTGGAGATAAAGAACGGATTCAGGAGGATGAGCTACGGCGGGAGGCCGATACTAATAGGCGACTACAACCTCGAGAAGCTGCTCGACAGGCTCGTGCACGAGGGACTGGTCTTCAAGCAGGGCGAGTTCTACGGCCCCGTCTCGTGGGAGAGGGCGTCCGGAAAATCCGCCATGTTCCTGACCTCTTTCAGGCGCATGCGGGACATTTTCATAAACCGGGCCGTCAACTTCGCCGAGATGGGCGAGATGCCCGACTGCGACACGCGCGTTGCCGGCGCCGAGCCGCTCTACGTCCACATATACACTGGACTTGAAACGGCGCGCAGGGCGCTTATTACCGCGCCCAAGGGGAAGACGGCCATCGTTTTCGAAACCTCGCACGAAATTGACAGCTTCGAGAACAGCCTGCGCTCGACCTCCGGGCACCTCATAGCGCTCAAGCTCGAAATAGAGAGGGGCGGCGTGCGCCTGCTTACTCTCGAAGAGCTTCAGGCGGCCATCAGATGAAGTCAGGATGAGTTCACACTTCCCGAAAATGTCAATGACCACGGGTGCGCGGTTTATCTTTTTTTGCCCTTGTTCTCAAAGAGCTCGAACGCCTTTTCGTAGACGTCAACCATCTTTTCCGCGCATTTCTCAAGGGAGTACTGGGTCGCGGTTCTTCTCGCATTCTTCGATAGCGAGGACCGGTCCCTCATCGTCTTCAGGAGCTTCTCGGCGCAGTCCTCGTGGTCGTCGGGGTCGAAAAGGTAGCCGTTGTAGCCGCTCTTGACTATCTCCTTTATGGCGAGATATTCCGCTCCTGCCACCGGGGTCCCGCATGCCATGGCCTCGAGGGCCACGAGGCCCTGGGTCTCGAATTTCGAGGGGAACGCGAAAACGTCGGCTGCGGCATAGTATTTCGCGAGGAGGTCTCTGGAGAGGTAGCCCTTGAATATGAACTTGTCCTCGACGCCCTCCTTCCGGACCAGCGCCCTGTAATAAGCCTCGGCCGGCCCTCCCCCTGCCACTACGAAAACCGCGTCGGACTCGCCCTCGAGGACGATGAGCGCGGACTTTATGAGCACGTCGAGGTTCTTCTCCTTCACGAGCCGGCCCACGTTCAGCACCATCTTCTTCCCTTCGATGCCCAGCTCCTTCTTCACTTCGGAGCATTTCACTTTCGGGTTGAAGACGCGGGTGTCGATTCCGTTGGGAACCGCGTATACGTTCCTGAGGCCGTGGTCCTCGAGCATCTCGCGCACGATTCCGCTCGGGGTGATGATGCAGTCGGCCAGCCCGAGGTACCAGGTGACGTATTTCCACGCTATGCTCTTTGTGAGGCGCTCCATGCGCCTTCCCCTCGCTATGTAATGCACCGCCTCGGGTATGAGCGTGTGGAAAGTCGTGACGAGCGGCTTCCCGATTGCGCGGGCGCTAACCGCAGCGGCGAGCCCCATCGTCGCGAGGCCGTGCGAGTGCACGAGGTCTATGTTGAGCTTTTTCAGCTTGTTCCTTGAGAGAAACGGGAACAGGGCGAGCTGGTAGTCCGGGTACGGGGCGAAGGGCGCGCTCGCGTGGTAGAAAACGCGCGGGTCCCTGTTCTCCCGCTTGGCCTCCCTCGTGCCGGAGCAGAATACGTAGACTTCATGGCCCATCTTCTCGAGCCTGGACCTGCTGGTGAGTATCGAGGTTACCACGCCGTCCTTGTTCGGGAGGTAGGTGTCGGTGAAAAAGGCTATTCTCATCGTAAGTCTCTCGGCTTGAAAGCTAATAATACTAACTAAATGGGATTGGCTCGGGCGACAAAGCAAGCAACGAAGCAAATACAAAAATTATGGCGCGCCTCGAGGCGCGCGCAAGTTGTTGGGTTCGCGGCGAGAATCGAGGCGAGAAACTTATTTTGTTTGTTGATTTTTCTTGCGACTACAGGTTGGCGACTCCCCAGAGAACCAGGAGGGCCGTTGCCACGAGAACCGCGGGCACGGCAATCCTCGCAATTGCGACTATGGAATTTATCGTCCCCAGAAGTTCGGACGACTGCTGGACCCCGAAGACCTTTATGGCCATCCGCTCGGTCCTCATGTCCGCCCTTGCAGGCGCGGAGTTCTTTTCCGCCTCCTTCGCGCAGGCAATAACGCGGGCAATCAGCTCGTCGGACTTTTCCTCGCCAAGCGGGTTGAGCACCCCGGTGACGGCATTCACGCTGTGCGTGTCGGTGGTGAAAACCTCGCAGTTGCCAAAGCCCGCCTCCTTCATTGCGTCGATGAGTTTCCTCCTGAAGCCGGGCGTCACGCCGTTGGCGTCGAAAAGAACCGGCACGAACTCCGAGCGGCCCATTTTGAAGACCGCCAACTTGAGGCCCGCGCCCCCGACAGGCACGCCGAAATTCCGAAGCGAGTCCGATGCGAAGCCTGCCCTGAGGGGCGCCATCGCGCCCGCGCCCGCGCCCGCGGCGCCGTCGGCAACCGCGTCCATGTACTCGAAGCCGACCGGGTCGCCGGAGTGGAACTGCGTTATCTCGCCGGTCTCGGAATTGTGCGCGTCCACGAGAAGCACGTCGCGCATGCCGGCGCAAAGCGCCTGCGCCCTTATGGCGAGGCCGAGCGAGAAGTCCACGTCCTCGGTCGTCCTCGGGGCCCTCGTGAGGCCCGCCATGCAGAAGTCATTTATAAACAGCATGTTGGCGCGGGCGGTTTTTGATTTCCCGACGACGAAGCTGGCCCGCGCATTCCTGAATTTCATCCTGTCGACAGCCCTGCTGACCGCGTCCGCAACATGCTCAATCTCGCCAGCCGAAACGGGATTGAAGTCGTGCGTGGCAGTGCCGTGGAACACCATGACTTCGGAACCGGTTGCCTTCTTGACCCTCTCGGCGATTAGTTGCGGGAATTCGCTCCCGCCCAGGTTTCCGAAAGGCCCGTAATGGATGTTCGGGACTATCATGAGAAGGGACCTGCCATCAAAACGAAGGGCGAGAACTCCCACCGTGGTCTCCACCTCCTCGCCAACAGTTTCGAAAAGCTCCTCGATGTCGCGCGACTGCCTGAACCACTGCGCTAGGAAGAGCGAGGCCGCATCGACACTTGAAACGCCGAAATTCCTCTTCATCGGGGCGTTGAACAGCCAGAAAAGCGCATAGACGGCGAGCAGGAAAACGAATGACGCGAAATAAACTCGTATTATCATTGACACGGGGTCGCTTGAGACGTAGATTATGCGGCTCATGTAAAGGAACACGGCATTATAAACGAGCTGGAGCGCGGCGATGAGAAAGGCGCCGTATTTCAGGCCGAACACCACGCGGGCGCTCACGAACCAGAGGATGAACGCGAGGCCGTAGCCGACGAAAACAAGGGAAGAAATGCCGCGCGCCTGGCCCTGCGCCTCCGCGAGGTAGGATGCGACGTATATGAGCGCTGACACGAAGGCGACGAACATGCTCCGCCTTATAGTCATCTCCCTCTTCACGAAAGTGGCCGTCAGGGCGGAAAGCACTGCGGGAACGGAAACAAGGAGCACGCCGTCCAGGCCCGAACCAAAGGCTCCTGCGATGGAATCATAGCCCGAAGCCCGGCCCCAGTATGCAACGAGATAGGCCGAAACGCCGAAGAGAAAACCCAGGGCGAGTACGAAAACGAATATGTAGAGGGCGCGAGGCAGGGATATGAAATAGTCCGTCAATTTCACGGCGCGTTCAGCTGAGCCCAATTCATCAACTCCAATACCGTGCTCGGCCATGGGCTACGGGCCAACCCGAGCCGCAGGCAAACACGCTGGATTCGTGTATGCAACCCATGCACCCAAAGCCTCGGGCGCCGGCAATGGGCGATCCCGAAATAAAGCCGCACGACAAATGACGGCTTCAGGCCACCCCCGCTAGAGCTCGCCGAGTTTTCCCTTCCTTCCAAGTTTGCTCTTGCTCATCCTCACGCCCACCGCGCCCCTGCTCCTGCTTTTTATTATCGTCTCGAGCCGGTACACGTTGGATACGAACTCCTCGGCCACTTCCTCGAAACTTCTCCCGTCCTTCGAGGCTATTTTCATCAGCTCCAGCGAGATGTATCTCATCTCGGAGTTTATGGTCGCCATCTCGTCTTCATACATAATTGCAGTTTTCCGCTATATTATTATAAAGTTTTCCCACCATTCAGAACCTCATGCCTTTTTCCGAAAAAATCTGCCCCGCATGCGGCGCGTCTTCAAGGGATTCCGAGTTCTCGGGGAATTTCTGCTCGAAGTGCTATTCCGAAAGGGCGGAGATGAGGATGCCGGCTAGGGTTGAGCTCAGCATCTGCAAGAGGTGCGGCAAGATGGGGGCCCGCGGCTGGTCGCTCCCGACTTCCGATGACATCGAGGCCCTCGTGCTCTCGCGGTGCAAGGGCGATTACGACAGCGCGAGCGCGCACATCGAAGGCGAATTCGTCAACCTGGAATTCACGTTCATCGAGTCGGGAAAGGAATTCGCCGTGAAGAGGACGATACCGCTCAAGCTCAGGGATACGACCTGCACGGAATGCTCGCGCAAAGCCGGCGGGTATTACGAGGCCATAATACAGATTCGCGGCGAGGATGAGGAAAAAATAAAGAGGATGGAACAGAAAATCTCGCGCCTCGTCTCGCGCTCGTCGTTCATTTCAAAAACCAATTGGATAAAGGAGGGCGTCGACTTGTACGCCGGCTCCAAGAGGGTGGCCGAACACGTAATCTCCAACCTCGGCTTCAAATATTCGAAATCCGACAAGCTCGCCGGAGTGAAGGACGGCAGGCGCATCTACAGGAGAAGCTTGTGCGTGCGGGTTTAGTTTTTTGTTTGGTCCGCTATCGCTTTTCTATTTTTCATTTCCTGTCAATCTTGAACTTGAAGCCGTAGTGGATTAGCCCCTCTTCGCCAGACGCCTGGATTCTTCTGAAAACCACCGAGACGGGAAGGCCAATCTTGACATCCTCGTTCTCGGTTTCGACGAGCTGGCCGGTTATGAGCGGGCCCTCCTTCAGCTCGATTATGGCTATGAAGTAGGGCGCCTCGAGCTCGAAGCCGCGTGGCGGGCTCGCGACGAGCGAGTAGGAATAGATTTTCCCCTTTCCGGAGTATTTCATCGGGACGATTTTCCCCTTCCTCCTGCACTTCTTGCACACCTCGCGCGCCGGGAAATAGTTGGTTCCGCAGTTCTCGCACCTAGTGCCGATGAGCCCGTAGCGCTCGGGTATCATCCTCCATGACATGGGGCTTCCCATTTCCATTTCAGCACCTCTTAAATCGATTTCCTCGACCATGCCGCTGGTTCCGAAGGCTCCACGCGCATTTCCGAACCAGCATACCTTGCCTTCGATTCCTCGGCCTCGGTTATGGAGGCCCCCCATAACGCCGGGCTCACAATTTCCGCCTCAGCACCTCTTCATTATGTGGACTACGCAGGTGGCGCCGCTTCCCCCGACGTTGTGAGTCATGCCGATTTCGGCGTTGTCGACCTGCCTCTTGCCTGCCTTTCCCGTCAGCTGCCAGACAACTTCTACGGCCTGTTTTATTCCGGTGGCTCCGACGGGATGGCCGCAGCCCTTGAGCCCCCCGCTCGTGTTCACGGAAATGTCCGAGTTAAGTGCCGTCCTTCCCTCCTCGGCGGCCTTTCCGCCCTCGCCTTTCTTGAAGAATCCCAAATCCTCGGTTGCGATTATTTCCGCTATCGAGAAGCAGTCGTGCACCTCGACCACATCAATGTCCTTCACGGTCACGTTGGCCGTTTTGTAGGCCTTCTCGGCCGCAATCCTCGTCGCCTTGAGGGAAGTTAGCGAGTCCCTGCCGTGGAGCGCAATCGTGTCGCTCGCCTGCGTGCTCGCGACTATTTCGATTGGCGTATCCGTATACTTCTTGGCCTCCTCGAGCGGGGCGAGTATCACCGCCGCTGCCCCGTCGGTTATGGGGGAGCAGTCGAAAACCTTGAGTGGCGAGGCCACGACCTTCGACTTCATGACCTGCTCGATCGTTATCTCCTTCTGGAATTGGGCATACGGATTTTTTGCCGCATTCGCATGGTTTTTCACCGATACGGCGGCCATCTGCTCCTCCGTCGTCCCGAACTCGTGCATGTGCCTCCTCGCCATCAGCGCATAGAGCGCAGGGAAAGTGGCGCCCATGAAAAGCTCCCATTCCTGGTCGCCAGCCCCGCCGAGCGCAGTTGTGGCGTCGCTGACGCTCACGTCGGTCATCTTCTCAACTCCTCCGACGACCACGTTGTTGTGGTGGCCCGAGGCGACCGCGAGGTAGCCCGAGCGGAGCGCGACCCCGCCCGATGCGCACGCGGCCTCGACCCGGGTTGCCGGAATCGGGTTGAGCCCCATGTAGTCGGCTATGAGGGCGGTGATGTGCTCCTGGCCTATCAGCCTTCCGGCGGCCATCGTTCCGCCGTAAAGGGCGTCGATGTCGTCGCCCTTCATGTTGGCGGACTGGAGAGCCTGCATTCCTGCTTCAAGTATCAGGTCGCGGAAGCTGTCCTCCCACCTCTCGCCGAATTTCGTCATGCCTGCTCCGACAATCGCAACGCGCCTCATAACATCACCAATCAAATTCAAACTTTCTCGCCAATCGATTTCGCTCGCATCATCAAACCATCAACATTTCAGCTCGCTCGCCTCGCCAAACAACAATCCAAATTTTCGCCAATCGATTTCGCTCGCATCATCAAACCATCAACATTTCAGCTCGCTCGCGCTCTCGTCTCGAATCTCGAATTCCAACAATCGCAACTCGCCCCATACAATCACCAAACAATCCAAATTTTCGCAAACAATTTTCGTTCATTCCGGCTTCAAAGGCTCTTAAGCTTCCTCCTGTGCTTGACGTACATCCCGTAGTCGAGGTAGGTCTTGTTCTCTATCTCGTGCCTCAGCGTCTCGAGGCGCTTCTTCTGCGTCACGAGGTCCGTGGTCTTTATGCTGAAGGCGTCGCTGCCGGCGCCGCTCCCGAACGAGGTCATGAGAATCCGCTCGCCCGGTTTCGCTACGTCGAGAACTCCGGCAAGTCCTATCATCGAAGCTGCCGAATATGTGTTGCCAATCACCGGGCTGAAAAGCCCGGGTTCGACCTTCTTCGCCTCGAATCCGAGCATCTTCGCTACCTCGAGCGGGAACTTGCCGTTCGGCTGGTGGAAGACCGCGTAATCGAAGTCCGAAACCTTGAGCCCCAATTGCTCCATGAGCCCTCTGGTCGCGCTCGTTATGTGCTTGAAGTAAGCCGGCTCGCCCGTGAATCTTCCCCCGTGGCTGGGAAATTCGGAGTGCGCCCTTCGCCAGAAGTCCGGCGTGTCGGTGGTGAACGAATAGGTCCCCTCTATCTCGGCGATGAGGCCGTCCCTCCCTATTATGAAGGCGGCGCCGCCTGCGCCGGCCGAATACTCGAGCGCATCGCCCGGCCTTCCCTGCGAGGTGTCGGCGCCAATTGCAAGCCCGTAATCTATCATGCCCGACATGCACATGCCCATGCAGCATTGCATTGCGGCCGTTCCTGCCTTGCACGCGAACTCCATGTCCGCCGCGGTGAGAACCGGAGTCGCGCCAATGGCTTCCGCGACCATGGTCGCGGTCGGCTTCACCGCGTAGGGCTTCGACTCGGAACCGACGAAAACGGCCTCTATGTCAACCGCGGCTATTCCCGCGTTGTAGACCGCCCTCCTCGCCGCCTCGACCGAGATGGTGGCCGAGTCCTCGTCGATGTCAGGAACGCTCTTCTCCTTTATGCCGAGGCTCTTCTCTACGCGCTCGCCCTCCTCGCCCCATATCTTGGCGATTTCGTGGACCTTTATCCTGTACATCGGGACATATGCGCCGTATCCCACTATGCCTGCCATCCTAAGACCTCCATTGTAAATTCCAACTTTCGAAATTCAATTCCAATCCGAATCCGAAATCAAACCCTATCCTCGATTCCAAACCTCGTCTTCGGTTCCAAATCCCAACTCGGAAACAAACCTATCCTCGGTTCATGCCCGAACGACGCCGGCCTCGAACTTCGCGGATTCGTGCTCCGAACCTCGCGGATTACGCCTCGAAACTCGAGGAGTCATGCCTCGAACTTCGCGGATTCCCGCCTCGAAACCCGAGGATTCCGCCTTGAGTATTTTCGTTGCAGAACTTTCTCTCCATTTGAGCATGTTTGAGCATGATTCAGAACTTTGCGAGGTCCTGCCTGAGCGTATCGACTTCCTTCTTCGTGACTATGACGGGTATGCGCTCCCTCTCGGCTATCTTGATTGCGAGCTTGTCGACCTGCACGAGCCCGTGGAGCACGACCACGCTCGGCTTCGTCTGGGTAACGCGTATGACGACCATCGGCGACCTGCCCGTGCTCACGCGCGTGAATATGAACGCCCGCTCTGCCATTGCGCCGTAGAGGCGCGGGAACTCGTCGGCCGGCAGCATGAGTATGACCTTGAGGCTGTCCATGAGCGTGTATCCGTAGACCTTTTTCGCCGGGAGCGCGTCCTCGTTTGCAATCACTTTCCCGTCTATCGCATCCACGAAATCCGAGGCGCTGATGCCTGCCGAGAATTCGTGGACTTCGAAGAGCCTCTCGGTCTTCTCCTCGCTCTCCCTGAACTTGGCGAGCACGTGCCCGCCCTTGCCGGCGTCCAGGTCTATGAGGGCATTCACAAACCGGTGGACCACGCCTATGCCCGGTGATTTGCGTCGGTCGCCCTCGTAGTCGCTTATGGTGGAGGGCGAGATTTTGAGGTGCTTGCCCAGCTCGGCCTGCGTGATTCCGAATATCTCCCTCCATTTCTTCATCGTGCCGCCGGGCGTGCTGGACAGGGTTATCTCCCCGGCGATGCGCATTTTCAGGCCCTCGGTCATGGTTTTATTTCGCGAACCGGGTTTTTAAATGTATCGAACTAGGGTTAGACAAAAGACGAATTAAGCCATCCGGACGGCATCCAATTTAATATTTTCTCCCCAATAGTTGCCCATGGCTTCCATCGGGCACGTCGCGCTCGCCTATTTCATGTCGCTGGGCCTCAACCTCAACCTGCGGGAAACGCTTTGGCTCATGCTTTTCTCGGTAGTTTCGGACGTGAGCTTCATCCCGCTCCTGGTCGGCATAGATGTGCACAGGGGATTCACTCACTCGCTCATTTTTTTGCTAATTCCGCTCGCAATTTATTTTCTCCTCTCGAGCCGTCTTGCACTGCTGGCTTCGATTGGCATAGGTTCTCACATACTAATCGATTTGCTGGATACGCGGGGAGTCCAGCTTTTCTTCCCTCTCCAGAACTGGGTTGCGGTCGGCGTCTGGCCGGCAGACCCCGTAAGCTTGACGGACTTTTCAATTTACTTCTCCACCAATTACTACGTATTCGACAAGGCCCTCCTCGTAACGGCAGTCATTGTCGTAATTTGCGAGATGGCGAGGGCGCGGGGGAAAAAGCATGATTACGGTTAAAACTTCGGATTTGAGCAGGGCTCTCGAAATCTGCACTGACGCAATCAAAAATGGCGGGTTCGTCGTGGCCCCGACAGATACGCTTTACGGAATCCTGGCCGACGCAACGGATGAGAATGCGGTTGCAAAAGTCGTCGGGGCGAAGGGCAGGGAGAACAAGCCGATTTCCGTAATCGTCTCGGATTTCAGGATGATGGAAAAATACGCCGAAGTTCCGGCCGGGGCGATGGAGAAAATGCGAAAAATGCTTCCGGGGCCGTTTACAATCGTGTTCAGGCCCAAATTCAAATTCCCACAGTCGCTTTTTGTTTCCGATTCTGTTGGAATCAGGATTCCAAAGCATTCGTTCGTCCTCGAAGTTTGCAGGCGGGCCGGAGTTCCGCTGACCGCGACCAGCGCCAACATTTCGGGCCAGCCCGCCGCCTCCTCGCTCAGGGAAGTTCCCGAGAGCATAAGGAATGCGGCAGCATTCTGTGTCGACGGGGGAACATGCGAGCACTCGGCGCCCTCAACCGTCGTCGACATGCGCGGCGAGCCGAAAATAATAAGGCAGGGCGCGGGGAAATTTGAGATGTAAACAATTGGCGAATTCGGGGTTTATGAATGGCCGTTCATTTTGACGCAAAAACGTTTGAAATTTTTCCCGGAGTCTACGAGCCCGCGGAGGATTCGCTTATATTGGCCGAGGAAGCGAAAAAGCTGAGCGGAACTCTCCTTGACATGGGCACTGGCTGCGGAATAGTCGCCATTTGCGCGGAGAGATGCGAATCCCTCGGAGTAGACGTGAACAAAAACGCCGTCAAAAATGCGAAACAAAACGCAAAAGCAAACAAATCCAACGCGAAATTTTTTGTTTCGAATCTTTTTGAGAAGGTCGAGGGAAAATTCGACACCATTGCGTTCAATCCGCCTTATTTGCCCTCCTCACCCGATGAAAAAGTAAAGGGGAGTCTCGAACTCGCCCTCACGGGAGGAAAAAACGGCAGGGGAATCACCGACCGTTTCCTTTCGCAATTCAAAAACCATCTTGCGCCAGGAGGGAGGCTTCTGCTCGTGCAAAGCTCGCTTTCGGATAAGGGGGAAACAAGAATGAGATTAGAAAAAATGGGCTTTGCCGTGCGCGAGATTTCAAAAGTTCATATGTTTTTCGAGGAAATTTACCTGCTGGAGGCATCGGAAGCGGGAGATGGAAAAGAGGCCAAAAATGATTCGCGTAGTTCCCTTAGAGCTGGATGCCGCTCCGCGCGAGGCGAAACGAACGCGAGATGAGAGTTGGCATTGATGATTCGCGTAGCTCTGTTCGAGACGGAAAGAACGCGAGATGCGGGTTGATATTGGTGATTCGAGGAGTATTGGTCGAGGCCGAACATGAGGCGCGAGGGATGATTTGATGATTCGAGTCGTTCTCGTCGAGCCCGAGCACGGGATGAACATAGGCGCATGCGCGCGGGCCATGAAGAATTTCGGCTTCACCGACCTGATGATAGTCAACCCCAAGGCCGACCACCTCGGAAGGGATGCAATGATGTATTCGAAACACGCGAGGGAGGTTTTGACGGGAGCAAAGGTTGCCGGAACGCTTTCCGCCGCCACTGCGGATTGCGATTTCGTGATTGGAACCACCGGGATAGCGAGGGGGGTCGACACGCTCAAGGAGCCCATAACTCCCAGGCAGCTGTCTGCGAGGCTGAGAAAAAGAAGGGCAAAATGCGCGGTCGTGTTCGGGAGGGAGGGAACCGGGCTGAGCGGCGATGAGATAAAGGAGTGCGACTTCGTCGTCTCGATTCCAACGAGCAAGAAATATCCGGTGATGAACCTCTCGCACGCCCTCGCCGTGATTCTCTACGAGCTTAGGGCGGAGGGAGGTTTCCCAAGACAGCCGGCAGGCGCCCGCGAGAAGGAGGAGCTCATGAGGACTTTTTCGGAAATTACGGACAGGGTGGCCGGCAGCATGAGGAACCCTGAAAAATCCAAGCTCGCCTTCAGGAGGGTGATAGGGCGCTCCCTCGCCTCGGAGATAGAGGTATCGGCGCTATTGTGCGTCATGAAAAAGATTATGAAAAAATGGAAAAAAGCAGTTGGCGGGCCGAAACTTCGCGCCTAACTCCTCTTCGACTTGACAATCTTGACTTTCGGAGGCGTGAGGAGAATCTTGTTCTCGTCGATTCTCGCGATGTCGCCGTTGGTCTTTGTCACATATTCTTTCAGGCTTGCAACCACTGCCTTGAGCTTCGGGTTCCTCGCCATCGGGGAGATGTTGAGAAGTATGATGTTCTTCTTCTTGAGCTCCTCCTCGATTACTCTCACATCCTCCTCGCTCTCGAGCGCAACTGGCTTCACGTAGAAGTCAGCCGGGGGGTGCATCACGTCGACGTTCTCGAGCTCAATTGTGTCCATGTATTCCTCGATATCCATGTCCTTGCCAAGGCCAAGCGCCTTCGAAACTCCTTCAAGTATACCCATCGTCTCACCCCTAAATCTGGTCGCTTATCATAACTATGGAAGTCTTATTAAATCTTGTCTTATAAACCTTTCTATTACGGTGGTTTTTTGCCCGAGTCCTTCAGTGACATACTATCACGGGGAAGTGTATTCATCGACCGCAACGTCATGTCACCACACTACATTCCCGAGAACCTGCCGCACAGGGAGAAGGAGATTAACAAGATAATGCGGGCGGTTTTGCCTGCGCTCAAGAACCAGAGGCCGCAAAATCTTTTCATCTATGGAAAAACCGGCACTGGAAAGACGAGCTCCGTGAAATACGTCATGGCGAAGTTCGCGGAGATGAAGTCAAACTCGGCAATTTCGCACGTCAACTGCAGGATATACAACTCGAGGTACAGGATTCTGAACAAAATGGTCGCGGAGCACGCTCCGAAATTCGCAAAGCCGGGCTTCGGCATCTCTTTTTTGTACGAGAAGATACTCGACTGGGTCGAGGGGGACGGCAAGAACTTCATAGTTATCCTCGACGAGATTGACATGGTGCGGGACCTCGACGATTTGGTTTACACGCTCACCCGCGCCAACGACGATTTGACCAAGGGAGGCATTTCCATAATCGGAATCTCGAACAGGCTCTCCTTCAAGGATAGGCTCGACCCGAGGAGCAGGAGCTCCCTGCTGGAAACGGAGATTGTTTTCCCGCCCTACAATTCGAAGCAGCTCCAGTCTATTTTGGAGGGAAGGGTGAAGGTGGGATTCGCCGACGGAGTTGTGAGGGAGTCCGCAATAAACCTCGCGGCCGCAATCGCATCGCAGGAAACAGGCGACGCGAGGTATGCGCTCCAGCTCCTTCTCAAGGCGGGCGAGATTGTCGACGAGGCGGGCGGAAACGGCGTAGAGGACAAGGACGTGGAGCTCGCGAGGAAAAGCGTTGACGAGGATGTCGCGTATGACGCCATAAGCACGCTGCCCGAGCACCAGCGGGTGGTTCTTTATGCGGTCGCCTCGATGACGATTTCCGGCTCGAGATACCAGAAACTTTCCGACAATGGCGAGGGCTATTTGCTTTCGGGAGAAGTTTACGAGGGCTATTTGTCTTATTCGAGAAAACTCGGCAAAAAGCCGAGGAGCGCCCGCTGGTTCCGCCAGTACCTGAGCGATTTGGAGATGCTCGGACTTATCACGATGGTGGAATCGGGCAAGGGCCAGAGGGGGCATACGAGGCTGATAAGAATCGCGTATTCGCCTGAGAAAGTGAAGGACATAATCGAAAAAAGCATTGCGTAAGGTGGATAATTTGAAAAAAAGGAAAAGGCAACCGAATGCGGGCAAGCCCGCGATTTCCGACTTCCTTTTCGAACTCGGCTCAATCAAAAGGCTACCCCGTAGTGGTTGGCTTACCGTCGGAATTCAAAACCCGGAAACCGTTGCCGAGCACGTGTACAGGACAGCAGTAATAGGGATGCTGCTCGCCCGCGAGGAGGGCGCCTGCGAGTTCAAGGTCGTGCGGATGTGCCTGCTCCACGATTTGCACGAGGGGAGAACCGCGGATTTGCACACCGCCGCGAGGAGATACGCGAAAATTGACGTGAAAAAAACGACTGGGGAAATATTCTCGGATAAAAAATTCGAGTTTGGGAGGGAATTTTTCGAATTGTGCGGGGAGTTCGAGAATGGAAAAACAACTGAGGCGATTGTTGCCCGCGATGCCGACAGGCTCGAATGCCTCGTGCAGGCGAAGGAGTATCTCGATTTGGGGAACAAATACGCGGCGGACTGGATAATGGGGGCGGGAAAACTGCTCAAAACGAAGACTGCCAAAGAATGGGCGAAGGGGATTGCGAAAAGGGATTCGAACGCGTGGCTGCTTAAGATAAGGGAATGAAAAAATTCAGGAGTTCTTCATAAAGTTGGGGAGCAAGGCAAGGGGGAAGCTAGAGTCTGGCTATTCGTTCCTTCTTCATGACTTTGCTCTCATTGAGAAGCCCGGCGCTCGCATTGAGGCCGCCAAGTATATCCATGAACTCGTCAAGTCGCTTGGCGTCGTTTTCAAGCTTCGCCCTACGTTCATCCCTCTTCTTCACCAAGTCCTCGTTCCAGCGTTTCAGCCAACCGGACATTAGGTCAAAGAAGAACTTTCCGGTCTTGCGCAACTCGTTTTTCATCATGCCCCAGGTTGCGCTCGGGTCGATATATACTTTGGTGTAGAATTAGACACGTTTGTGTCTATAAGAAAGAAATTTCAGAGAACGAAACGCGTATTATAATGAATATAAACTGAATAGCTTATCCCCTATCGAAAAATATATATATCTATCCATCGCATATACCTATGGTGGGATTATGGCTAAAGCGAATATAGAAACACAGGCCGGTACAAAGATAAGCGTAGAGGGAACTTCGGAGGAAGTCGCTGAGATTGTTGCATATATGAAGAATAAGGAACTAGGCGGGAAAAACATCAGCGTTCAACCTTCTGATGAATCTACGAGAAAAGGAAAAAGATCGGATTCCTTGGGGGCTCAATTAATGCAATTAAAATTTGAAGGATTTTTTGACACACCTCGTAGAATAGTCGACGTTGAAAAGGAGTTAAAACGAAAAGCGTATCACTATCCACTTCCAAGCATCTCCACGACTCTAATACGGCAGGTTAAGAAAGGAACACTTGGGAGAATCAAAGAACATAACAAATGGAGCTACGTAAAAAGGTGATTTCGATGGCGATAGGATTTTTAATAAAGGGGAGTAGTCGAGACATAATAATCATAGGAGAAACACTTGAACAGGCCGAATTAGAGATGAAAAGGAACAGGAAGGCACTCGATAAGTATCTACGTAACAAAGAAACATCAACGGTAGAAAAGAAACAGCAAGGAAAAGCCTCGATAACGAAGCAGATTATGGAACTCAAAGAAGAGAAATTTTTTGATTCGCCAAAACGTTCCGAAGAAATCAGACAAAAACTTGCGTCAAACGGCTACCACTATCCATCACAAAGTCTAACTTGGTCCTTACAGGAATTAGTTAGGAAACGGAAATTAGGGAGAATCAAGGAAGGTAAGGGGTGGAGATATGTTAAAAGATGAGCTCACGGAAGAACGCATAAAAAGAATTGAGGAAATAGTAGCCAAACATGAGAAGAGAATACTTCTGCTTGAGGGAAAGAGCACAACACATACTTCACCAAAAGAAAAAACGTGGTATAAGCCGGGTAGTACTATCGAAAAAATTGTTAATCTTAGAATCGAGGGATTTTTCAATTCAGAGCATACTATCGCAGAGATAATAAACGAGTTTAAAACTAGAGATTATCATCTGAAGGCGTCTGACCTTACTCTACCTTTAAGGAGAATTGTTAGAAAAGGACTTCTCAAAAAAACTAAAAAAAGAGCCGATGGAACAACTTCCGGCAAATGGCTCTATGTCAAGGTTTGAACATGGGACGAAACAAGAAACAGATTTTTGATACCATTAAGGATATTTTAAATAATAAAGATGGTTTTGCGTATAGGGTCTGTAAGATTTTACAAGATGGAGAATTCGATAGGCCTCTTTCTTCTCAAGAATTGACGAGGTTATTGAATGACGGACCGGGAAGAAAGATCAAGGCAACAAATCTTACTGCTCTCATGGAGCCACTTCTAAAACGAGAAATAATCAAGACGAAAATGATTGGCGGAACTAGGGGAAGGAGAAGATTATGGTTTCCCGGATGGCTTGATAAATCTCAAGTAAGCACTATCGAAGTAAGTCTTGATCAAGTTCACTTTTTTAGTGGTATTAACTCGTGGTCTGATCCGAATAAAAATTTTCCAAAAATCATAAAATCGTTAAAAGGAGACCTAATGATTGTTGATCCATACTACGGAAATGGTACGTTTTTTGTCCTTGAAAAATTTGGGAAGGATAGAAGGATTCGATTTATTACTTCACAACTCGGGAGAGAAGAACAGCAAAAGAGGGATATATTCGATAACAATTTTCAGAGGTTTAAAAAAGAATTTAAAAA
>JAPLWU010000008.1 GCA_026396425.1 Microcaldota archaeon
AAGGGAGAAATACATGGAACTCTATTCGGACAACATATGGAAGGAGCAGTTGCTCAGCGCGGTCATCTCGATCAAGGTAGGACCGGTCACGCTGCCCCTGCCGATGCAGTTCATGATGGTGGGAATCTGGAAGGACATGGCGCTCGCGCATTACGTATGCAACAACTACACGTGGCTCGCGATGGCCGTCTATTTCCAGATAAACTTCCTGCAGTGGATTGAGACCTCGATGTTTACGATTTACCTGCCAATCGGAATCGTGCTCAGAATCTTCCCGTACACGCGGGGCGCGGGCGGCTTCCTCATTGCGCTCGCAATCGGGCTCTACCTCGTCTACCCGCTCCTCTTCCTGATAATATACGCCAACTCGGCCGTGCCCTCGGGCTGCCAGGCGGTTCCGATAAAAGTCACCTCGCAGGTGTGCGCCTCTGACCCGGCCGCCTTCACTCAGCTTGCGGCAGTTGCCCAGGCCCAGGCGTCGCTCAGTGCCGGCGCCCTCGGCGGCTCGGCAGGCAACATGATAGTCTACGGGTATTTCTACCCGCTCGTGATTCTGGTGGTAACGTTTGCATTCGTGCGGACCATATCGCCGTTCCTTGGCGCCGACATAGCCGAGATGGGCAGAACGCTATTCAAGGTAGTGTAAGACAAATTAAGACAAACAGATTAAGACAAACAGATTAAGACAAATATGGATGTTGATGGATACGAGGATGGACGCGTCTGATGGATGATGGGCATGGGGCAGGGATGATTGGATGGGCTTCATACGCAGGAACGCAAAAAACATTTTGATTCGAGTCGAGTCGTTAGTAACCAGATTGATTTCGAGCCGATGGTTGATTGGATGAGTTTCGCACGCAGGAATGCAAAAAACATTTTGATTCGAGGCGTTCGTAATCGAATTCGTTTTTCGGGATGATTGGATGAGTTTCGCACGCAGGAACGCAAAGACGATTTTGCAGATGCTCCTAATCGGGATTCTCATACTTTTAGGGGTGTTCATGATTTCATCGACAGAGAAGCCGCCTTCCTTCTACGATTACAACAAGACCTACGACCAGGTCCTCATCGGCGCAGGCCCCGACCTCGTTCCCGAGCCCGACCTCTCAGGGTTCGACTGCACCCCCATGGAGGGCGCCAACGAAAAGAAAAGCTGGGCCTACCGCGTCGACTCCCTCACCGACGGCTCAACGGTGCAGATTGCCTACAAATACTCCGGCCCGGATGCTTACGAAGGAAAGCAGGCGATACTCTCAAAGCTGGCGATAAACGGCACCGACCAGGGAACGCCTGCTAGCTTCACAATCTCGCTCTGGAGCGACCCCGGCACGAAGGCCTGCCTCGGCGCCTCAATGAGTGCCGACTCAACAACCGCCTTCGAGCTTCCCATAAGCTGCCAGTACGTTTCGACGATGTTCTACGGCCCGCTCTGCCGCGAGACAATGGGGAACTACACCGTAAAGGGAAACGAGACGGTCTCGGTTCCGGCAGGAGTTTTCGAAACGGCAATCTACACATCTCGCGACGGGCTCACCACGATGTGGCTCGCCCCCGACGTCCCCCTGCCCGTGAAAATAAGCGCATCGGACGAGCAGTCGCAGACGCAATGGATGCTCCTCTACTACGGTGATAAAACATGAACCAAACTCAAAAAATGAAATTCATCCGTCTCGCGCCCAGTGCCGGTGATAAAAATTGAAAAAATGGATGCTCGCTCGCGGACTCACCCGCGTCGGTGATAAAAAATGAAAAAACAAATCACACTCGCTCGCAACCAACTCCCTCGACTAGCATTCGCACTCCTGTTTGCCGTAATCATTATTTTCGGATGCCTCAATATGACGCCAAGGCAGGGCATTCCCGATGAAATCGAGGTGACAATCTCCTTCAACTCCACGTGCGAGGACGCCACCTGCATGTGCACGGTCGAGGAGCGCAGGCCGCGCTACAAGTGGTGGAAGTGCGAGGCGGGATTTTCCGAATCAGGAGCGGAAGTTTCCTCCGAAATCTTCAACTCGACCGAGGGCGACTACTGTTATGACATAAGAACCGCGGGCTATGGGGTTTCGCAGGTCTGTTTGAGATACGACCAGTGCAGGGGCGAGAACGGATACACCGAATACACCTGCGGTGACTGTTGCGTAATGGGAGGAATTGGCTACCTGTGCGTCCCCGGAGGTGACTATTCTATAGGAGAAGACGGGTGTGACTGCAGCTGGTGGAAGCACCACACCGTGCACTGCACGGGCCGCTATTGCTGCCCGCTCATCAGCACGACGGAGTGCACGTGCACTCCAGTCGGCGGTTCCTACACCGCGCCCTGCTGGGGCTACCAGTGCAGTGTAATTCAAGCCGGACCCTGCAGTTGCCATTCATCGTGCCTTGACAACCCAATACGCACGGCGAGCTACCGTTGCTTTGACAGCGTTACTTCCACCGATTACTTTTTCGGCTCGTGCAAGCTCCACTACGAAGCCTCGTTCCAGGGAGGCAAGCTCTACTTCCCGTCGCCTTGCAACTCCTCGGAAATGCTCAACATAGTAAACAACCCGCTCAAGGAAATCCCGTTCTTCATGCTCGGCCAGGGCCCGTCGTTCTCGGATTACCTCGATGCCGTAGGCATGTGCAAGCCCGAGCGCGTCTACATGAACGAAATAACCCTCGGACGCCCCGTCTTCGATTACAATGAGCTCAACGTTTCGCTCGGGACTTCGGTCTGCTTCCGCAGCGAATCCGATGCGCGCACGCTCATCATAGACAACGGCGCCCGCGTGCTCGAGCAGATAAAAGACGCGTGCATAGCGAACTTCACGCTCGGCCAGCACACGGTTGTGGAAAGCGAGACCGGCGACTCGCTCATCATCAGGGTGAGCAACATCGCTTCCATATACGCTACCGAAGACGACCTCACGCCCTCGAAAGTCATGGTGCCACGCGGCTCAGGGCTTTCCCTCAATAACACCGACTCCCGGTTCCACAGGTTCAGGCTGTGGTATGACGAGTACCCAACTTACGACCCAAACAATCCGGGCTTTCCGACGCCAGACGTTGACTTCTCGCTTGGCCCCGGAGTCGCTACATACCTCCCGCTCCCGGAGGAAGGGCCCTATCTTCTCGCCGACGATACGCTGAACAACATATCCTCCGCCATTTTCCTGCTCAGCGCGAACAACTTCATCTCGACTGACGGGACCTCTATGGCTCCGGCCGAAATTGCAGTCGCCACCGGCCAGCAGATCTGCTTCACCTGCCCGGCTGCCATAAACCACGAACTCGCAATCTACAAGCGCTTCGGAATCGAC
>JAPLWU010000125.1 GCA_026396425.1 Microcaldota archaeon
CTGTTTTCAGGAGTGAAAGAAACTCGATATTTGAATGTCTTGGTGCCGTCTCAGGCTTTATTCCTAGCGAAGAAAACTAGTGAACAACCTCGGCCTAAAGGCCGACGTGTTGCGACCGCGCCGAGGTTGTTCAGTGAAACAAAAACAAAAATTTTTGCGGCATTGCTGGTGGTTGGCTTGCTGGCCATCTCCCTGAACGCATCATTTGATTATGCCCGTGCTGGCGCTCAGAAAGAATACATCATCCCGAACGACGAAAAAATGAGAGAATGCCGGGTGATGAGCGACCAGTGGATTCGTTTTTATGATAAAGGGATAGTTGCCGAACCGCTTCCAAGAGAAGACGACTTTGGCTATTTTCTAAAAACCGGCGCAAGCCTTGTGATTTATGAAAAAAACATAAGTATGGAAAAAAGTTTGGATTATGACGCCATAATCGGGAAAAATTATTTGTTCTTGAGGCCGAACAAATGTGCGCAACAGCCAACGAGCTTTGTCCTAAAGGTTTGGCGCGGGGACTGGAACATTAAAAAATAGACATCTTGTTCATGAACTTCCCGCTCTCTCGCGCCAGCTCCTCGAGCTTCGATATGTCCATCATCGCGAAGTCCTGCAAAGAAAGCTTTTAAAAATAGGAAGGAGTATAGGAATTGCCTGTGGTGGGTTCTTTGATGGGCATAGACGAGGAGATAAAATCGGTAGACAAGAATGCCAGAAAGCCCGACGTTGAGTTCCTGCCAGTGCGAGTCTCGACTTTCGACGACATGATTGAGAGGAGGGGAATCGAGAGGGGCAACACCGTGCTCATAGCCGGGGGCTGCGGAACGGGCAAGAGCACCTTCTGCATGCAGTCGCTCTACTACGGGGCGATGAAGGGCGAGAAAGGCGTATATCTCACTTTTGAGGAGCCGGCCGAGAAACTGAAGAGGCACATGTGGCTCAACTTCGGCTGGGACGTCGACTCGATGGAGAAGAAGAAGCTCATGGCGGTAGTGACGGTCGACCCGTTCGAGCTGGCGCGCTCGGTCGAGGCCGCGCTCATGAAGCAGAGGGGCAAGCTGCTCATAGAGATAAGCGAGATGAGCATGCCCTTCAAGCCGGACAGGGTTGCGGTTGATTCCATAAGCGCAATATCGGCCGCTTTCGTCGACAATCCCGAGCATTACAGGACTTATTTGAGGTATCTGTTCCAGACCCTCGATAACTACAATTCCGTGAACTACGGGCTCGTGGAAACCGAGCAGGAGCCGCAGGTCTACAGCAGGCTCGGAATCGAGGAGTTCCTTTCCGACGGCGTCGTCATATTCTACCACGTGAAGAAGGAGCAGCACAGGGTAAGGGCCGTCGAGATTCTCAAGCTCAGGAGTTCCAACCACGTGAAGAAGCTCGTGCCCTACAGGATAACCGAGAGGGGCATCGAGATATTCGAGAGCGAAGAGGTATTCGTTTGAGACGCCTTGCATTTGCCAATTTTCTAGTTCTACTACTGCTCGCTAGCGCGTGTTTTGCGCTGGAAATTTCCACCGGCAAAAATGCGTATACGAAGGGGGAAACGCTCATCGTCAGCGGGACTAACGCGACAGAGCCGGTTTCGATAGTAATCACGAACGACTGCAGGCTGCTTTTTTCGGAAACGGTCGCCACGAACGGGGGTAATTTCTCCAAGAATTTCACAATCACCTTCCTCGAGCCCAAGGGCGGGTGGCTGATTAATGCAAGTTCGGGAGGGGAGAGCGCGGGCGCGTCCGTGACCGTCACCTCCCCTAGGGAGGCCTCCTATTACCTGGTGAAGCTCACGAGCCCGCCCGAAGGCGTGGCATTCGAAAGGACGGAAAAGATGCCGATTTCGGCCTACATAACCGACTCGGGCAAGCCGCTCAAGGACGCCAAAGTAAAGGCGTGGGTGGGGTGCGCGCCCGTTCTTCTGGCCGAGACCGGGCCGGGCGTATACGAGTACGAATACCAGCTGCCGGTTGACGGGAAGGCGGGCGACACGCAATTGTACGTGACTGCGGAGGAAGGAAAGACCGCGAAGTTCGGGGGCGAGAACGGAGTGGTTTTCAAGGTCGAGAAGGCGGCGATAAACGTGGTTTTCCTCTCCCCGACCGCCGACGCCTACAATGTCGGCGAGAACATACCGATAGAGGTGGCGTTGAACTACCCGAACGGGGAGGCGGTTGAAGGGGCGAACGTTTCCATAAAGGTGGGGGGCGCGCAGGTTCCCGTCGGGCTGCAGGCCTCGGGCGCCTACAGGGCCGACTATCTGGTTGGCGCGAAGGACCAGGGAACCCTGATAATATCCGCCGAGGCCGACGACCCATACGGCAATTCGGGTTCGGCAAGCCATGACCCCATAAGCGTCGGCGGATGGTTCGAGTGGTTCATATGGGCCAACATGCACTACATCATCATAGGCGCCGTAATAATCATCGCTTCCGCGGCCTACGTCTCGATAAGGGCGAGAAACCAGATTAACGAAGATGCGCTCGAGAGGAAAAAGATCGAGATAACCGAGATGGAGAAGCAGCTCCAGACCGATTACATAAAGAAGGGCCTGCTCGACAGGGGCACCTACGAGAGGAGGATGACCGAGTACGAGGCCCAGCTAACCGAGATTGAAAACAGGCTGAAAAGAGGCAGAAGGAAGAAATAGGAGGGGAGAGGCCGCGCCTTCGTTGCTTCTTGTGCGGGCCCCTTAATCAAACGGCTTCTTAATCAATATCCCTTTACCTCTTTAACGATATCCTCTTTTTTATTATCTTCACGTTCCTCGGGGTCATGAGGAGCTTGTCCGCGCCAAGCCTTGCTATGTCGCCGTTTATTGAGGAAGCGTATGTGTGCAGGTCGCCCGCGAATTTCGTTACCTTCTTCTCGAGCTTCTTTATCTTCTCGAAGTTGACGAGCACGAGGTTCCCTTCCGAGAGCTCCTTTTTTATGGCTCCAACGTCCTCCTGCCCTACGAGCGCGACCGGCACCACGTACCTCTCGGCCGTCTGGTGGAACATGTCGATGTCGCC
>JAPLWU010000100.1 GCA_026396425.1 Microcaldota archaeon
ACTAGGCCGAAACCTAATGAAATCCCAGACGCGAACAAGGGAGAAAAGATAGTTCATGCTTGGAGCACCTACGCTGGACATGCGGTAGAGACGGCAGTGATTGTTAGGGCAAGTGCAGAAAAAACCCGAGTAATGGGCTTGCTGGAGGAACATAAGTAGTTAACTCCGAAAAAACGGATGCCCCGATGACTTATCGTATTGTTTTCACTTTTCCTGTTTTTATGTCGTATAGCGCGAGCGCCAAGTTGAGTTTGTTTCTTCTCAAAAGCTCGCTTATTCCGGCCAAATTAACCACCAGTAGTAGGCAGGGGGGTTATGGAGGACATTATTTGCGCCGTGCGCAAATATGCCCATTTTTGCCTCGGGCAAAAATAGGGCCCTGAAACCTAGGGGCCGACAAGTGCTCGAGCACTTGTGGCCCATTTTTCCCTTTGGGGAAAAATAGGGGGCGAAGCCCCCCTGGGTTCGGAAACAGAAGAAGGGGGAGGGTATTGCGTTAGAGGTAGTTGACGTGTTCTAGCCCCAGCACCTGTTTGTCAACCGTAGACACTTTTTCCACATCGAGGTTCCCGACTACGTGGGGGGAAGTTATGCCGGTCATGATAGAGGTAACAACGACTGTCTCGCCCATGTCGGGCGAGAGCCGAGCTCCCCATATGACGTTGGCATTCGGGTCGAAAGCCTCGGTAAGTTGCTCACCAATCTGGGTCGCCTCCCCTAAGGTAAGCTGAGGACCGCCAGCTACGTGAAGCAGGGCGCCCTTGGCGCCCGTGTAGTCGACATCGAGCAGCGGGTGCTCGAGCGTGTTCCTCACGACCGAGCCCACCTTGTCGTTGCCCTTGCTCTCGCCGACAGAGATGATTGCGACTCCGGCATTGCCCATGATGGCCCGGATGTCGGCGAAGTCGATGTTGACAAGGCTCGGGAACATGATTGTGTCCGAAATACCCTTGACCGCCCTGCCCGTCAGCTCGTCCGCAATCGCGAACGCCTGGTTGATTGGGAGGTTCGGAACGTAGCTCGCGAGCCTGTTGTTGTCTATTATAACTACCGTATCGGAAGTCCTCTTGAGCTGTTCAATGCCCCAGTCGGCCTTCTTGGCGCGAATCCTCTCGAGTGCGAAGGGGTAAGTCACCATCGAGACGACTATGGCGCCCTGCTGCTTGGCGATGTCGGCGATTATTGGCGATGCGCCCGTGCCCGTTCCTCCTCCCATTCCCGCGCAGAGGAAGACGAGCTGGGCCTCACCGATTGCCTCGGAGAGCTCCTGCCTGCTGGCCTCGGCGCACTTGGCCGCGACTTCTGGGAAGCCGCCTGCTCCGAGCCCCCTGGTTATGTTCTTTCCTATGAGTATGCGCTTGTTTGCTTCTATCATTTTGAGGTGCACGTGGTCGGTATTTACCGCTATGGTCTCTGCGCTCTTTATGCCCATGCGAGTGAGCCGGTTTATTGTGTTGCATCCTGCACCGCCAACTCCCACAACGAGTATCCGGACCTTGTCCGAACTCATGCAATCGTCATTTCCAGTGGCCAAACCACTATTGTTCAAAGCAGATGCGATAAAACCTTCCATATTCACACCCCTTCCTATGATCTCAAACGGTCGCCTGTCGCCTATAAACTAAAAATAAAAATGAAAAAGGAAAGAAAGCCTACCCGATGACCTCTATGTCTGGGTAGGTGTTTGTCTCCTCCTGGGTGTCGTCGAGGGTCTTGCCAAGGATGCTCGCGCCCTTGACGCCGGTCACGATGGCAACGATTTCCATCTTTCCGTCGTATCCGGGTATGAGCCTGGCTCCCCACTTCACGTTGGCGCTCGGGTCCATCCTCTCGGTGACTATTTCTCCTGCCTTGACTGCGTCGCCGAGCGTCAGGTCCGCGCCTCCGGAAATGTGGATGACTGCGCCGCCCGCTCCCTCGAAGTCCACGTCGAGGAGCCTGTTCTTGAGCACTCCCTCCGACGCGCCTGTAACCTTGTCGGTTCCCTTGCCCTCGCCCACCGCGATGAACCCGACTCCGCCTCCGCCCATGATGGCGCGCACATCAGCGAAATCGATGTTAATCAGGCTGGGCTGGGTGATTGTCCACACCAGGCCTCCAATTGCCTTGGCCAGAATTTCATCAGCGACAGAGAATGCCTCGTTCATGGGAAGGTTCGGGACGAGCTTCACGAGGCGGTTGTTGTCGAGGATGATGACCGAATCAGTCACCTTCCTAAGCTTCGCGATTCCCTCGTCTGCCTTTACCCTCCTTGCCCTCTCCAGGTTGAAGGGGTAGGTAACCATGGCAACGGTGATTGCGCCCTGCTCCTTTGCGATTTCCGCAATGACCGGGGCTGCGCCGGTGCCCGTTCCTCCTCCCATTCCCGCGCAGAGGAACACAAGATGGGCTCCGTCAAGCTCCTTTTCGAGGAGCGGCCTGTCGACCTCGGCAGCCTTTGTGCCGATTTCGGGGTATCCTCCCGCGCCGAGTCCTTTGGTTATGGACTTGCCTATGAGGATTTTCTTGGCCCTCTCGTCTATCACGGCAAGATGTTGCTTATCAGTGTTAACGGCGATGAGGTCAGTCCCCTTAACCCCCGCCCGGATTAGGCGGTTTATGGTGTTGTTACCTGCCCCCCCGACACCGATAGTCACAATCTTGATTTTGTCCGAGCCAAACTCTTGGTTAGGCTCACGCTCTTCCACTACAGATTTTATCAAGCTCTCCATACTGATCGCCGCTTCATACATGCGCTGATACCTATATAAATACCTTTCGGTGAATTTTTTGTTTGCTTTTTTTTCGACGTGAAAAATTGAAAGGAAAAAAGCGAAAACGCGGTTTTGTGACGGAAAACGGACTTTTTCGACGTGGAATGCTCGCGGGAGAGTTTTTCGACGTGAAATGGTATCGACACGCGCGTGCCCATAAGAAGGAGATTACCGCTGATTAAGCAAACTAACCCTCAATGATGAGTAGATACGCTTTTTTAAGATGTGAAATTTAACTTTCTCGCTTCGCAATTTAACTTTCTCGCTTCGCAATTGCGGCAACCGATGAGAGGACTTCTTTTATTTTTTCCTTGTCGCCTTCATAGACTATAAAAGAAAAGGACATTCTAAAATTACCTTTGTTTATTTCGGCTCTAAGTGGAACTTGTTCACAGCGACTGGGGAGCACAACGTTTATTTTTATCAAAGATTCTAGCTCGGCTGCGTTTCGGTTACAAAATTCGACCGCCGCTCTCTCGTCATTGCTTTTTATAAGAAAGTTTCCGTGCCATCTCCTCCCGAAGGTATATGGGAGCCACATGACGTCATTCAGAAATCTCGTCAGAGGGTCAAACGCAGTTCGGCCGGGCATTCCGAGTATTTCAGAATAGAAAGGCGGTTTATCCGAATAAATCTTAATCCGCGTCCACCAAAACGAATTTTCAATCCGCCGTCTTATGTAAATACGACTTCTGGACAGATTAATGCGGGTAATTTTGTACTCCACTCCTTCATGTGAACCGGAAAGAGATTCGCCTTCGGGCGACCAAAGCGGGTATTCGCCTTTGTAACTGCCGCCTTCGCGTGATGCATCTTTCAGCACTTCTTTTTGCCTAAAGAAGCCTCTGCCTTCGCGTATTAACATGAAAATGAAGAAGAGCAAGAAAGCGGGAATCAGGAGCATCATAAGGAAAAGTCTTGAGCCTGGAACATAGGAATAGATGATCATGCTGACTGGCATGAAAACGCAGCAGAAGAGGAGTATCGCCAGTTTGGTTTGAGAACTTTCCATATTATGGCCTAATTGCTCTAGGCTCCGGAGCATATAAATATTATCAAGACGGGCTTGTTTTCGGAAATCGGGTGTTCTTTGGCATTAAGGCAGAACACTGCGCTCCAAGCTGACGGCTCGAAAAAGCTTAAAAGCATTCGGAGCGAAAGGAAGATGAAAGCATCAGATTGACTTCGAGGTGGATTGGATGAAAAGATTTTTTGTATTACTCGCGGCCATCGCGCTCATGAGCTTGGTTGCCTACGCCGACGTTTCGTTCTCTGCGGGAACGGTCTCGCCGAGCACTTTGCAGCCCGGAGTTTCGGGCTCTGTTTCATTTACAATCACTAATACAGATACCACGAGCGCAGTAAACGGGCTCACGCTATACCCGAGCGGAACCGGCTTCGTTTTTCCGTCTTCGCAGATATCCGTCGGCACCATAGGCGCATCCGGCTCAAGCACGGTGAGCGTGCCGTTCGCCGTTTCGCAGAGCACGCAGGCGCGCGTCTACACCATTGAGATATCGGCGTACTGGAACGCGGGGACATCCGGGGTCACGGGATACAAGAAAATCTCGGTGCCGGTCACGATTTCGAATCCATCGGTTTTCCAGATTTCCACACAGCCCGTTTCCGCCGGGGCCGGCGACGATTTCGTCGTGAAGGCAGCCATAAGGAACACTGCGGGCATGGCATCCGACGCGAGGCTTTCCATAAACTCGACTTCGTTCATAGCCCGCGACGTTTCGCAGGTCTTTCTCGGGGACGTGCCGCAGGGCCAGGACGTCGAGTTCCAGATTCCGTTAACCGTTTCCTCGTCAACCCAGCCCGGGACGTATTCGATTCCGGTGGTAATAACCTACAGGGACGAGATTTCGGCTTCGCAGCAGGCGGTCGCCTACATGGGGCCCGTCCGAGTCGTGAAAGGGGTCGTCGACTTCCTCGTGGACGCGAGGGTTGACGGGGATATAGCGCCTGGCCAGAAGATCGGGATTGCCGTTGACATAGCGAACAGCGGCAACAAGAAGGCCTACTCCGCAAAAGTTTCCGTTTCATCCGCGTCCGCGGGATTCGTGGCGCTCGGGCCGTCGGAAAAATCCCTCGGGGACATGGCGCCAGAAGATAACACGACCGTTAATTTCGACATCGGAATAAGCAGCACCACAAGCCCGGGCTACTATCCGATTACCGTCGCCATAAGCTACCTTAACGAGCAGGGCGAGGCCCAGACCGCAATAGCGAAGACGGTGGGCCTCGAGGTTGGCGGGAAGCCCGAGGTCCTTGTGATAGCTTCAACAAGCCCGACCCCGGTAGGGCCGGGAAAGAAGTATTCGCTCTCGATACAGGTTTCGAACGTCGGAACAACGAACCTCAAGGCGCTCAAGGTCTACGTGAAGAGCGACGTGATAGAGCTGTTCGAATCGCCGTACAATTTCATAGGGACTCTCAGCATCGACGACTACAGCACGGCCCAGTACGAGGTTTATACGCCGCCGAGCGTTGCGCCCGGCACGCACCCGGTCGAAGTCACGCTGGAGTTCATGGACGCCTACAACAGGAAGCACGAGATTACGCAGACCGCCTACATCAACATCGCATCGCCGAGCCTGCTGGCGATTTCGAATGGAAGCGGCGGCGGCCCGGACCTCATCACGACCCTCGTAATTCTCGCGATTGCGGCGGCATTGCTCTACTTCGTCGTTTACAAAAGGTTCATAAAGAAAAACGGGAGAAAGTAAACACACGGGGGTGATGGGAATGACCGAATGCGCGCGGGAGATAAGGGGGATGATGACTCTGGCGAGCTTCCGCGAGAAGTTCCCGGAGATTTACCACTCCATCTCGGTCGAGCAGAGGGACAGGATCGAGGAGATTCCGTATTCGAGATTTTTCGTGGAGCTCGACGAGAAGGGCGACGGTTGCGTGCACGTCGTCGATTTGGAGGCGATAATAACGGTCAGGGGCATGAAGTTCGCGAAGATTGCAAGAAGGCAGAGGAGCCAGCTCTGAATTTGATTAAGACTTCCGGGCTCAGCAGACTTCCTTTCCGAATCCCGGTTTTGAGAGCATGTTTCCATCTTCGAAAACCATTTTTCCCCGAACAAAAACGTATTTTATTTTACCCCGCAGTTGCTTTCCCTCGAATGGGGACCACTTGCATTTTGTTTGGAGCGAATCGCCCTTGACAGTCCATCTCTCGCGCGGGTCGATTATCGCGAAATCGGCGTAGTAGCCCTTTTTTATTTCGCCTTTTCCCTTTACCCCGAAAATTTTGGCGGGATTTGCACACATTAGTTGCGCGAGGCGCGGGAGCGGGATTTTTCCCCTCATGGCGGCGTCGAAAAAAAGGGGAAACATCGTCTCAAGGCCGGGAACCCCGGAGGGAGCGGATGCGTAATCATTTTCTTTTTCTTCGCGCGTATGGGGGGCGTGGTCGGATGCAATGATGTCGGCATTTTGGAGGCCTTCCCACAATGCTGCGACTTCCGAAAGCGGGCGGATTGGCGGGTTGGTTTTCGCGAAATTCCCCAGTTTTGCGACATCGCGAGTCGAAAGGAAAAGATGGTGCGGGGTGAACTCGAAAGTTATTGACGGATGTTTTTTGCGGAGCAGTTGCAATTCGAGCGCGGTTGAAACGTGGCAGACGTGCACGCGCCTTCTCTCGGAATTCCATGACGAAAGGATTTTTGCCAGCCCGAAAGCGGAAGCGGTTACGCTTCTTATGAGGTGGTGATTTTCCATCGAGCGCGCGATTCCGCCATTCAAATCGATTATTCGCTGGTCCTCGCAGTGGACGCAGATCGGCTTGTTTTTCGGGAAATTCCGGAAATGCTTTTCGATTGAGGAGGGGTTTGCCAGAGTCAATTCGCTTTTCGTTTCCGAGAGGAAAAATTTGAGCGAGTTGGAGTTAGTGGCTTTCGCCTCATCAAAATTTTTGTCGCTGGCGCCGAAGCGGAGGCCGAAATCGCAAACCGCTTTTTTGTTTGCGATGGCGAGTTTTTCTTCGAGAAGCTTTTTCGAGGTGGTGGCCGGTTTGTATGAGGGCATGTCTATTACAGTTGTGACTCCGCCGGCGATTGCCGCACGCGTTCCCGTCGTGAAGTCCTCCTTGTGCGGCGCCTCGGGGTCCCTGAGGTGTGCGTGGGCGTCGATAATCCCTGGAAAAACGTACATGCCATGCGCGTCAAGGGAATCTGAAGAAGCCGAAAAAGTGCCAACCCGCAGTATTCGTTCCCCTTCAAATTCGATGCTCGCGCGAACGATTCCGGAAGGAGTCACGAGCCTACAGTTTCGTATAAACATTGGAAAGCCTCTTTATTGCCGGCGCTTTCCCCGTTT
>JAPLWU010000075.1 GCA_026396425.1 Microcaldota archaeon
AGCGGGGCCGGCGGTTCTGGCAGTTCCGGAGCAGGCGGGGCAGGAGGCGATGGCACCTCCTACACCGGCTATGACGAAGGCCCGTCAGGTCCGGGAGCAGGGCCTGGCGGCGAGAACGTCTACGATGCGGATTACAAGGTCGACGACGACAAAAAATAATAAAAAAAAATTAATAAAAAATAAAATGGAGACGAATTGGCGTTTCGAGTCCGAGCGAGGGAAGAGCGAGCCAGCGAATTCGTTTGTGGTTTGAAGTGATGGTCGACGACGACAAAAAATAAAAAAATAACAAAACAGCGGGAAGTTCTTGGTAAGTGATTTTACGGCCACGAAAAGAGACTACTACGAAATACTCGGGGTTCAGAGGGGCACCAGCCCTGACCAAATCAAGGACGCCTACAGGAAGCTCGCGCTCAAATACCACCCGGACAGGAACAAGTCGCCCGATGCCGAGGAGAAGTTCAAGGAACTGTCCGAGGCCTATGCCGTCCTGTCGGACAATGAGAAGCGAAAGGCATACGACACGTTCGGGCATGCGGGCTTCGACCAGCGCTACTCGCAGGAGGACATATTCCGCGGTGCCGATTTCGACCAGATATTCCGCGAATTCGGCTTCGGTTCCTCCTCCTCGTCTTTCGGGGATTTGTTCGGCTCGTTCTTCGAGATGGGCGGAAGCCGGGGAAGGGGCCGGAGTCGCCGCGGAGCCGACGTCCAGTACGAGATGGAAATAACGCTTGAGGAGGCCGCCAAAGGCGTTGAAAAGAAAATAACCGTGGGAAGGGCGGACGAATGCCCTGACTGCGGGGGCACGGGAAGCTCCACGAAAAGGCGGGCCAACTGCGACCTTTGCATGGGCACCGGGCAGGTGAGGAGCACCCGCAGGATGGGCCCGTTCGGCAACTTCACCAGCATCGGCGCTTGCGGAAAATGCGGCGGCCAGGGAACCGTTCCTGAAAAGGCCTGCCGCGAGTGCGGCGGAACCGGCTCGGTTCAGGGGAAAACGGCTCTTGCGGTCGGGATTCCGGCCGGAATCGAGGACGGCGCGTATTTGAAAATGTCCGGGGCCGGGAGCCACCTGGGCGGCGAGCGGGGGGACGCCTACGTAATCATCCACATAAGGCCGCATGAGATTTTCGAGAGGCATGAAGACGACCTTTACTGCGAGGTCCCAATCTCGTTTGCCGAAGCCGCCCTCGGTGCAAGCATAAAAGTCCCGACCGTAAGCGGGACCGCGACGCTGAAAATCCCGGCCGGCACGCAGACGCACACGCTCTTCCGGATGGCGGGAATGGGGATGCCGCGCCTTCATTCCGGCGGAAGGGGCGACCAGCTCGTGCGCGCGATTGTCACTGTCCCGGAAAAGCTCACGCCAAAGCAGAAGAAACTGCTGAAAGAATTCGAGGGGCCGTCCGGCGAAAATTTGCGTGAGAACAAGAAAAAGGGCTTCTTCGACAACATGTTCGGCTAATCACGAGTGCGGGAACCAAGAAGGCTTATTTGACAACATCTTCGGCTGATTGATTTCCGTTAATGCGAATTACTTTTTCTCGTGCATTTTCATCAGAATAAGCCATGGAACGACAATGAGCGTCACGTCCCGTATGAGTTCGATTGCGCCCGAAATCGTCCCGTCCGGAACAATCCCGCCGTAATTTGATAGGATTTCAAGGAGCATCCGTCTCACCTCTATTCGCCTACGAGGGCCTCAATCTTGTGCATCACGAGCCCGAGGCCGAAGCATATGACTGCCGCGAGGCACAGGAATATCCACGCGAGCAGGCCGCCGATTGCCTCGTTCGCGTTTATCATTTTCGCAATCACCGGGCCTGTTCCGGCAACGGCTGCCACGAGCAGAACGGCCCCGACAATCTGGACAAGAAAGCCTGCTGGACTCTTCATTCGACCACCGCATATGAAATCAGCTCGTTTATTTATATCCCTTATGGTAATGTTCCTCTCTATGTTTGAGGGGAAATTCGAGGAAAGATGCAAGGAAGCCCTCGCGCTCGCGAAGCGGATGCGCCATCCCATCGTCATCAACCACTACGACTGCGACGGGCTTTGCGCCGGCGGGATAATAACCGGCTCGCTCCGCAAGCTCGGCATACGCGCCCGCAACAGGACAGTGCGCAAGCTCGGGGAAGAGGAAATACGCCTCCTCGCGAAAGAAAACGAAAAAGAAATAATTTTCGCGGATTTTGGGGGTGCAATGGGCGAGGCGATTGAGAGCGAGCTTGCTGATTCGAGCGTTTTGATTATCGACCACCACCAGGCAAAGGACGGCAAAATCCTGCAGGTAAACCCGCACCTTTTCGGGATGAGCGGCGATTTCGAGATGAGCGCCGCTGGTGCGGCCTACTCCGTCTTCCGTGACGACGATTTCGCGCATCTGGCAATCGTCGGGGCCATAGGCGACATGCAGGAGCCATTGACCGGCGCCAACAGGAAAATACTCGAGCATGCGGAGAAAACGGGGGCGGTCAAGTCGGGCACCGAGCTCAGGTTTTTCGGCAGGAATTCGAGGCCGCTCGCCCAATTCCTCTCCTACGCGAGCGAGCCCTACCTCCCCGGCCTCACGGGCGATACG
The DNA here is from genome assembly GCA_026396425.1 of Microcaldota archaeon. Classification (GTDB taxonomy): domain Archaea; phylum Micrarchaeota; class Micrarchaeia; order Burarchaeales; family JAKAKT01; genus JAPLWU01. The sequence continues at coordinate 2,588 of JAPLWU010000075.1, forward strand.
GATGCGTGCCACGCTTTCCTGAAAGGCATCGGAATCGAGGAAAAGAAAGGCGAAAAATGGCGAAGCTATTCCGACCTCTCGAAAGAAGAGAAAAGAATATTGGTTGATGGCCTCGTGGACCATCTCTTCGCCCATTCGTCCCGCATTCCCCTCGATGAGTTGATAGGCGAGGTTTTCGACCTCCCGAGGCAGCCGGTCGGCACGCCGCTCAGCGATGCGAAGGAGTTCAGCACGCTCCTCAACGCCTGCGGGAGGCAGGGAAAGCCGGAAATTGGAATCGCGGTCTGCATTGGCGAAGAGGGCGCGCAGGAGGAGTCGCAGGCGCTCCTCAGGAAGCACAGGCAGGCGCTGCGCGAGGGAATCGCATACGCGGAGAACAGCACCGAGGATTTCGGGGAATTCTACTTCCTCGACGCGAGGGGAGTCATAGACGACGGGATAGTCGGGGTGGTGGCAGGCATGCTCTACGGGGTGATAAGGCGGGACAAGCCCATACTCGCGTTCGCCCTGTACGAGAAGGGCGAAATAAAAATCTCTAGCAGGGCGACGAAAAAATTGGTCCGCGATGGCATAAACCTCGGCGCGACATTGGCTGAAGCATGCGCCGGAATCGGCGTTGGGGGCGGCCACAGCATCGCGGCAGGCGCGCAGGTCAAAGAAGACAAAATAAACGAATTCCTGCTGGCTTTCGGGGAAGGGGTCGGGAAATCAAAATCCGAACCAGCTTAAAAAACCAGAATCCGCTTAAAGAACTAGAACTCGCTTAATTTTCTCTGCCTGAGCCGGTCAACGGTCTCCCATTCCGAGCGCACGAAACCCATCACTTTTTCGTTCGAGATGTTTTTTGCCAGAAAGTCGACTGTCCTCGGGTCGGACGTATACCCGCTCCCGAAATCGAAACTGAGGATTTTTTTTATTTTTTCTATTTCCGCGTCCCTCTCCACTTTGGCGCATATTGAGGCGGCCGCAACTACGGGGTATTTCGACTCGGCCTTGTTCGAGCTCACGATTTTCGCGGTTCCTCCGTAATACTTCTTTATTCTCGAGGCGAATTTTTCGGGATTCGGGTCGGGCGAATCGACGTAAAAAATGTCGACGTCCCCGCCCAGATTCCGGCCGATTTTCATGGCCTCTATCTCGTTGAGGTTCATTCGTTTCATCAATTCATTCAGTTCTTTCGCCGTAATCCTCACGGTTCTGAAGGAGCAAATGGACTTGAGCTTGGCGTAAAGCGCCGAGCGGGCGGAAGGTGAAAGCAATTTCGAATCCTTTGCCCCCATTTTTTTTATTTCCCCCTCCCGTTCCCTCCCGATGGCGCATATGCATATGACGAGCGGCCCGAAAACGCATCCCCTTCCGGCCTCGTCGGCTCCTGCAATTAGCATAAGCTCACACATAGCCACGCATAAGCACGCCCTCAGCGTGGTTTAATCCCACTCATATATGCTCGCCCAGTCGGGCGTGCTTATGCGCACGCCCTCGGCGTGGTTATCTCTCGGCCACATGCCAACCCAGTCGGGCGTCACCACATATCCACGCCCTCGGCGAGGTCTTATCCGACTTTCGCATACCGGTCCAGTCGGGCGTGGGTATGTGACATACCCACATCCAACGAGGCGAGCATGCGTTCACGCATAACCCGGCTCGGATGTGCGTATGCGGTGGCTATGTGACGGGTTAAATAAAAGAACGAGAAATTTATAATGCCGGATGCAACGGAAGAATTCAGATTCCCTTCTTGTCGATTATGACGTGGTCTGAAACGGCCATGACCGAGTTGTAAGGAACTAGAAGCATGCCGTCCTCCTTCTTCATCTTCCTCGCCGTCAGGTTGTCCGGGTTGGGCTCAACGACAAGCGACTCCATCTTCCCGCTCACTTCGTTGATTATTGCGTCAACGAGCTTGCCAATCTCCTCTCCATCGTTGGTTATCAGTCTTTTTCCCGCGAGCTGTCTTGCGATTGCGAACTTGCTCATCCGATCACCTTCACGGATGGAATTGGATAAACGACGTTTATATACCTTTCTGTCCCATTCCTCAACGTGGGAGCATGGCATTTTCTGGCGCGATAATCGACTTGGACGGAGTCCTTTATCTCGGCTCGACGCCCATCCAGGGCGCTCCCGCGGCGATTCGAACGCTCCGCTCGGCCGGAATCAAGGTCAGGTTTCTCACCAACAACTCGACTCTTACGCGCGTAGCGGCTGCCAAGCGGCTCTCATCGATGGGAATGCCCGCGGAGGAGGGGGACATACTCGCCTCGGCCTATGGGGCAGCCCGCTACATAAAAGAAAAAGGCGGGCGGAGCGCGCTCGTTCTCGGCGAGGACGGCCTGCGCGAGGAGCTTGTGAATGCGGGCATCGAGGCGATTCAGGCGGGCAGGGGCCAGAGCAGCGGTTTCCAGTATACGGTGGTGGGGCTCGACAGGATGGCCGACTACGGGAAGATGGTCGACGCAATGAGGTGCATACTCGACGGCTCGAAATTCGTCGCAACGAATGAGGATGCCACCTTTCCGACCGAGATGGGCGACTACCCCGGGGCAGGCGTTCTCGTTTCCGCCATTTCTACGGCAGTCGGCAGAAAGCCCGATGTGGTTATAGGAAAACCCAACCCATACCTGTTCGAATTCGCGCTCGAGGATATGGGCCTCAAACCCGAGGAAGTTGTCGTCGTTGGCGACAGAATCGATACGGACATAGTTGGCGGAAAAAGAGTCGGCGCGAAAACATGCCTCGTCCTCACTGGCGTGAAGAAAAATCCCAATCTCGAATCGCTCGAAGGCGAAAGCAAGCCTGATTTTATTCTTAAATCGATTTCGGAAATAGAAAAAATAATAGGCGCGTTGTAACGTAGCTAAGGCTGTTCCCACTCAATCTCGTAGTATTCGTATTTGCAGCTAGGCAGTTCTATCCTCCTCACCCTGTAATAAGTCACGCTCGTCTCCCTGTCGCTGATTGCGAGAATGAGTTCCAATCCCTGCTCCTTCGTCCTCTCGATTGCGCCGGCCAGCTCCGCGCCGCCTATCTGCTCCTCCTCGCTCAGCGAGAGCATGAGATACCTCGGCTTGCCGTCAGCCGGCGTCTCTATCCCGCCCTTCTTCCTGTGGTAGAGGAGGAAATCGAGCTCCGGCTTTTTCGGGCTCTTGGCCTTGCTCCCCGGAATGGCGAGAATGAACGTCTTCTTGACGCTGTGAGCCACCCGGATGGCGCGCGCCCATTCGGAAATGAGGAGCCTGCTCCTCCTCGGGAAGACCTGCACGACGTGCCTTGAGTGAATCCACTCGTCTCCGGACTTTTTCGGCGAGGCGCCGGGGAAATAAAGCCTGAAGTGCGTTCCGAACTTGAAGCCGGTCTTGAGAACGTAGCCCCTCAATCTCCAGTCCTCGTAAACCGCGTACATGCTCTCGAAATCGGGCCTGCGCTCCTCGGCGGTGGCCCTGAGCTTCGTCATATTATAGCCGTCGACCGCGAGGTCGCAGTGCTTCATCATGAACATCGTTTCGTAAACGTCGAGCTTCGAGAGCCTCCCCCGGTGGTCGGCCTTGTAGGAGCCGAACTGCCCCAGCCAGTAGTTGTCGTAAATTTCCCTTCCCACGACCTCGTCGTCGATAATGCACATCAAATCCTCGGCGAGGAATACCCCCCTCATGGCATAGCTGGGCGGAGAGAAGCTGCCCGGAGGGTATTTCTTGACCGCGCTTCTTCCGTAATTCCCCTCGGATTCTTCCGATGGCCTTATTATGAGCCCCCTGTCCCGCCAGTCCTTGTAGGTCGAGTAGCGGGCCATGAGCTTCGGCAAGCCGGTCACGAAATCCGCGGCCAGTTCGTTGAAGCCAACCACGTTGCCGTTCGTATCGTGGCACTGCGCATTCCTGATGTCCATCAAATAAAGGGCCTCCTCCTCGAATAGCGCTATGACGCCCTTCTTCATCGTTCCGTAGAAGCTCCGCTGGAGCGTTCCCACCGACTCGGGGTCGGAGACGGAGACAATTTTTGATTTTCGTTCGTATTCGAGCCGCAGCCCCATTAACTCACTCCCAACCATACTCGCGTTCGTTTCGCATGTTTCGTCTGCATTCGAGTCTTAACTCCTCGTCGTCTAACTCCTTTCGAGTTTTTCGTCCGTATTCGAGTTCCAACTCCCTCAATTCACTCCTCTTAATTTTCGCTTTCGTTTCGAGCTTTTCTCGTATTCGAGTTTCAATCCCATTGGACCTCAACTCTTGACTTAGAAGTTGGCAAGGCAAGGAATTAAAATAGAGCAGTTCAAACCTAGAGCATGGAAGGCAGGGTCGCGACAGGAATACCCGGGCTAGACGAGCTGCTCGGCGGCGGCATGAAGGGCCACTCGGTCTGCCTTGTGGCAGGGGCCTCTGGAACGGGCAAGACCACGCTGGGAATGCAGTTCCTCTACGAGGGAGCGAATACTTACAACGAGCCCGGGCTCCTCATCTCGTTCGAGGAGGACAAGAGGCAGATAAATGACTACTTCTCGTCCTTTTCCTGGGATTTGGGCCTGCTCGAGAGCAAGAGGAAGCTCGTGGTTCTCGAATACCCTGCGCAGGAGATAAGCCACTTCATGGCCCAGGAGGTCCTAATCCACGACACGATAAGCGAGAACGGAATAATCCGAGCGCGATGTTCGACCTCGAGGCGCTTTGCGACGGCATACTCTACCTCTACAACCTGAGGAGCGGCTTCTCGCGCCAGCGCGCCTTGGAAGTCGTCAAGATGAGGGGCGCCGGGCACGACACGAGGATGCACTCCATGGAGTTCACGAGAAAGGGCTTGTCGGTAAATGCGAAGGAGCCCCTAAAATTATAAGACCATAGCGCCCCATAAATGGCCTTATGGACCCGCTTCTGTGCTGGGGCATTTACTTCGTTATAGCGTTCGGCATTTCCGTTGCCGTTTCGAGCTGGAACAGTCCGAAGTGGGGGCTAATCCTGGCTACTTTGTTTTTGATTGCTTTCTTTTATCTTAACGGCCTGCTTTTTTTCGGGTGCTGTTCCGCCGTTTTTTTGCTCATCCCGGTTATCGCTGGCGCGCTTTACAAGGAATAGCCCGATTTTTTAATGAGCCAAAAAAATAGAATGCCGTGGGCCGGATTTGAACCAGCGACACTTCGGTCTTCAGCCGAATGCTCTCCCAAGCTGAGCTACCACGGCGCATAAGTTGTTATGCCCGAATTCCTTTTTATCCCTTCCCACTCGCCTATGCTTTTATCTTGTAGAACTGGAGGTGGGGGATGCCATCCACGAATCTAAAATCCTTCTTTCTCGCTATTCCGGCCAAAACCGCTATCTCGGCGGCTTTCTTTCCGACAAAATTCGCGGAAGTGCAAGACCTGACGGCCTCGATTGCCTCTTTCTTTGCAACCCTCTCGCCCCTGTAGAATCCGCCGTATTTCTCGAGGTTGATGACGACCTCGCCCTCGCGAAGGATTTTTCCCATCAGCTCCCTGTCGCATATGGCAACTATCGTCTCCGTCTGCCGTTTGTGTATCTTCACCAGCATTTTTTCCCTCCTATTGCTGCGGCTGAAGAGGTTGGGTCTGGCCCTGAGCTACGGCGGCAGGGGCCTCTGCCTTTTTAAAGGCCTCCATAAGGGACTCAATCGAATCTGCAAGCGCCTTTCCCTTTTCGGTCTTTGTCACCCTCACCTTTCTTCCGACTTTCTCGAGTTTTACAATCCCTCTCTCCTGCAGTTTCTTCAGCAGTCCCGAAGCGTGCTGGTATACCATGCCCGATTCCTTCGCGAGCGAGGTTATGGTCCACTCGCGCTCCTCCCCGTAAACAAGGAGCAGCATCCTGCAGGGCTTTTCCCTCAGAAAAATGTCTTTCATTCGGCCATCCCGCCTCCCCAAGTACTCTACAGCAGGGCCCCGATGTGCGGAGCAATGCTGATGGCCGAGGCACCCGATACGATTGCATTGGTCGCAACCGCCTCCTCGGCCCCCTCATCAAGTATCCTCTGCAGCGCCCCGTTCAAAAACAGGCCGTGCACGCACCCGCAGCGCACGCTCTTCGCGCCCATCTTCCTGCAGGCCGCAACCGCCCTTATCATCGTCCCGCCGCCCGCGATTATGTCGTCGATTATTACAACGTTCCTGCCTCCGACTTCGAATCCCGCCTCGAGGGTCTTGACCTCGCGGTAGGCGGTTTCCCCTTTCGAGTATTCCCCCCTGACTTTTACCATTGCCTTCTCCTTCCCTCCCACCATGTAGGCCGCGCCCTGGTCAGGCGAGATGAAAAGCGGCGAATCGATTTTTTTCCTGAAGTACTCTGCCAATGCGCCGGCCAAACTCACGCTTTTTATCTTCAACCCCCCGTACGTGGTCTCGCCCTCTTTTTTCATGAAATGGCAGTCGAACGTGGCCAGCTCCGAGCAGCCTGCTTTTGCCAGCATTCGGCAGATTATTTCAGAACTAACGGCCTCGCCCTCAAGGAACCGCTTGTCCTGCCTCGCGTATGGAAGATACGGCACGAGCGCCGTC
>JAPLWU010000071.1 GCA_026396425.1 Microcaldota archaeon
CTCATAGACCTCCAGAAAAAATTGCAGGTGCAATACTTCAAGGAGGGAAGCGTCGACAAGGACTCTTTCTACGAACTCTCGAGCAAATACGATGCCGAGCTGGAGAACACCGAGAAGGCCATTGCCGGCCTTGGGGCAAAGAAGCGAAGCGAGAAAGCGAGGAAGTGAAGACGCGAAGCGAAGACGTGGGGCAGGGAAGCAAGGGGTGAAGCGTAGACGTGAATTCGCGGGCGCAACCGCCCCCGGAAGTGACGGACTTTGCGGATTGTTGCCGACCTCCACATTCACTCGAAATACTCGCGGGCCACGAGCGCCCGCATGGACGTTGCAGGAATCTCGGAATGGGCGGTCCTCAAGGGCATCGACATAGTTGGCAGCGGCGACTTCACGCACCCCAAATGGCTCGCCGAATTAAGGAGGAAGCTCGAGACGACGGGCAACGGCTTTTTTTCGCATGGGACCGGGGGAACAAATTTCATCCTCTCGGCCGAAGTGAGCAACATATTCGAGCACAAGGGCGAAACAAAAAAAATCCATACCGTTCTTCTCGCGCCATCGTTCGAAATTGCGGAACAAATAAACGACGGGCTCGCGAAGTTTGGGGATCTTTCTTCTGACGGGAGGCCTATCCTCTCGAATTCGGCGAGCGAAACCGTCGAGATTGCAACAAGTTTTTCGCGCGAAGTCATGGTGATTCCGGCCCACATCTGGACCCCGTGGTTTTCCCTGTTCGGCTCGAAGTCGGGATTCGATTCAATCGAGGAATGTTACGGAGACATGAGCGGCAGAATAACTGCGCTCGAAACTGGGCTCTCCTGTTATGACTCAGAAACCGAAGTTTTAACCGGGGAAGGCTGGAAGAAAATTGGCACGGTGAAGCTGAGCGACAGCGTCTGTACAATCGACCCAACCACCAGCAAGATCGAGTATCAACGCCCGATAAGCGTGTTTCGTTACCCGTACAAAGGAAAAATGTACAGATTAAAAACAAAACGAGTCGATATCCTAGTTACTCCCAACCACAATCTGTTTTATAGCCCGTGTGACTTTAGAAACCCAAAACCATACTCTTTAAGGGAAGCCAGGGATTTATTCGGCAAGTCAAAGCGGTTCAAGAAGGATGGGATTTGGCAGGGAAACGAAACCAGGCAGTTTGTTCTGCCTTCCATCAAAATTAAGCACGGAAGCCGCCATTACTCCGGGTATAGAACTGCGCCCAAAAAGCGACTTGCCATTGGGCCATGGTTGAAATTCTTCGGATTTTGGCTGGCCGAAGGCTGGACAACCAGGGGAAAGAATGGCGACTACAACGTTTGCGTATGCAACAGTAAGCGGCGTCTTTTGCTGGAAATGAAAGGAATCCTAACTAATCTGGGATATAACGCTTACATCAACGGGGATAACCTGAGGGTGAGGGACTTTCAGCTTTTCAATTACCTCAGGCAATTTGGGAACTCACGCGAAAAACACGTGCCAATTGAAATAAAATCGCTGTCAAAAGGACTTCTCCAAATAATGTTCGACTACTACATAAAAGGGGACGGGCATCGTTATGGCAGAACAAACAAGGGATTGTCCGCGACAACCATCTCGGAACGTCTTCGCGATGATTTGCAGGAAATCGCCTTGAAAATGGGCATGTCAGCGTATTATAAATTGGGCTATAAAAAAGGAACACCATTCCGCTCCCCCGGCCGGCTGGGAAAGACGTATCTCCAAAGCGCAGACTCCTGGATAATCTTTTTCATAAGGAGGAACCAGCCCATAATTTTGCCATCGACCATTAAGAAATATCATTACACAGAGGCGTGGAAAAATTATGATGGAGAAGTGTTCTGCGTTTCTGTACCAAATCGTGTCATATACGTTCGGAGAAATGGCGTGCCCTTATGGTGTGGAAACTCCGACCCTGCCATGAACTGGCGCGTGAGCGCGCTCGACAAATACGCGCTCGTGTCAAATAGCGATGCGCACTCGCCGGAAAAACTCGGACGGGAGGCGAATGTTTTCGATTTTGGTGATGGGGAGTTGAGCTATGGTGCGATTGCAGATGCCATAAAAAACAAAGACCCCTCCCGCTTCAAATTCACCTACGAATTTTATCCCGAGGAGGGCAAGTATCACTGGGACGGCCACCGCTCGTGCGGCGTAAGTTTCAATCCGATGGAAAGCTCTACGCATAAGAACATCTGCCCGGTCTGCGGACGCCCTCTCACGCTCGGAGTTTTGCACAGGGTCGAGGCGCTCGCAGACAGGCCCGACGGCTTCGTCCCGAAAGGCGCAATCCCGTTCAAAAAAATAGTCCCGCTTCAGGAAATAATCGCAGCCTCGCTCGGCAAAACCACGGTCTCGATTCCCGTCCGCGAAAATTATGGCCTTCTCGTGCGGGCATTCGGAAACGAATTCGCGGTTCTCGATGCGAATCCGGATGCGATAAAGGCAAAGGCAGGCGCGCGGATTGCGGAAGCCATAAAGCGCGTTCAGGACGGGACGGTCTGCATTACTCCTGGCTATGACGGGGTTTTCGGCAAAGTGGGGATTTTCGAGGAGAAAAAAGCAAAAATAAAGGGGGCGCAGTCGGTGCTGTCGAGCTTCGACAAACCCTAACCCCTTTTCCGTTTATATCCCGCGTAAATCCCGTTCACCACACACCCACGCCCGACGCAAATCGTGTTAGGCGTGAGTGTGTGACTTCTCCCCAACGAGTCTACTTTTTCCTCCGTAAATACTCGGCGTAAACTTCGTTCACCCTCCTGTTGTCAATCCTCTTCCCGAAACAGGTGTGGGGAACGAGCGCCCCGCTGAACGTTTTCGGTATGTGGAGCAATTCATGAATAATTACTTTTGTTTTTTGCTCGTCATCAAGTACGTCGTATTTTTCGCTCAGCACCTCCACCACGTAATACGGGTTGATGTCGAGGGCCTGCTGCCAGATTCTCGGCAGGCTCCAGATTCGCGCGTACGCCCTCGCGCCGGAGCCGGTGCTGCGCATGCAGAAAATCCTGTACTGGTTGACGTGCTCCAACCCCTCGCCCAACGTTTCCACTACGTCATCCACTATCTCCTGCACGTCATCCGCCTTTTCAAACCTCACTTGCATGCCCTGACCTCGTTCGCATGCACTGATTCGAAAGGGCTAAATATAAAAAAATAATCCTCCAAGAGCAAGGCATGGAATTCTACGCGGCCGCATCGCTCGTTGCCATCGTTGCGGCACTCGTCTTCATCCTCGCGTGGAAACTCTCGAAGAGAAAATAGTTTTTGTCCGCTCTTCCACATTTTCACCACACCCCCACACTCCCGGCGTGTTCATCCCTCGGCCACAAGTCCGCCCCTCGTTGGGCGTCACCACATATCCACGCCCTCGGCGAGGTCTTATCCAACTTTCGCATACCGGCCCAGTCGGGCGTGGGTATGTGACATACTCGCGCCCAACGCGGGAGCATGCGGTCCGAGCGAAACTCAAGCTCGGACGCGAGTATGTGGTGGGTATGTGCCGTCCATCCACAAGGTATATATATTTTCAAACCGAATTTTCTCTCGGTGATATTAATGGCTTCGGGAGCAGATGAACAAATAGCGAGCGAGGAAGGGAACCCGCAGGTGGAGGGCCCGCTGCCCGAGGCAGAGGAGGAGATAGACGCGGCGCTGGACGAAAAGCTCCCGTTCCCGAATGCCCGCGTGGTCCGCATACTCAAGGAGAACATGAAGAAGGAGCACCAGCTGAGGAAGGAAGTAAGGCTTGCGGCCAACAACCTCGTGGGCCAGATTCTCGCTGATATCGCCAAGGCCATGGACGAGGAGGAGTTCTTCACGCTTGGAATGGATCATTTCAACCGCGCGTCCAGAAAATACCGGACAGTGGACCTCCAGCTGAAGAGGATGGAAAACACCAGGAAGCTTCTTGAAAGGCAGAGGAGCGACCTCGAAGAGAAAATCATGCATCTGGAGCATCTCGACGAGTAGGGCGCGCCCGCGGGGGGGTTAGTTGGGGGAACGCCTGCCTGCCGCATTGGCCGTGCTGTTTCTGTTCTGGCTACTTGCGCCTACATCTTATCCGCAGGATTACCCTTACCTGAACTACTCGCGGGTTTCGCCGGGTTTCGTCCCGTTTCCGTCGTGCTCCCCGGCCGCTCCGGCATCCCGGCAGTGCGCGTACCCGGTGAACATCTTCCTCATGCGGCCCGGCACCGGTTTGTGCGAGTATGACCGCATATTGTCATTATACGTCGTAGACTCTTTTTCCCTCGCTTTCTCGCTCCCCAAGAAATACCCGCTCGACATGACGCTGCTTTTCGACGACTGCAGATACTCGACGGACGGGCTCTTGCTCACGCTGAACGACAGGTGCACCGCAACCGTAACCTCATCGTGCAGGAACAGCTGCGACTCTCCCTCGTCATACAGGACCGTTTCTTTCGCCGAGCCGTGCGCCAATGCAGGCGCGAACCAAGTTTCGATTCGCGGCTACGTCTCGAATCTGAACGGCATCGCGCAGGTGAGGCTCGGCTCCTCCGGCTGCCCCGTTGCAAGCTGCGGAAACGCGCCCCTCTACCTCTACATGACCGGGAAGCAGAAGGCGGAAAATTCCTCGGCCGCCGGCAATTGCTCAATCTCAAACGCAACGGCATACTCCTTCCCGCTCGAGAACTCGCCGGAAACAACTCTCTTTGCCATGCTTCCTGCCGATGCATTCGCAATAAATCTGGGCAACGGAACCAACTCGACGGCATGCCCGGGCGCGCTCTGCAACTTCTCGTCCGGCAAACTCTCGGCGCTGATGGCGGGAAAAATTTCGCTCGAATATTCCCTTCCCAACCTCGAAATAACCGCCATTTTCGCCGACAACGTTTTCTCAACATTTTTTCCCGGCGAATGCGCGAACGTTACGCTGGCGTCTTCCGTTTCCGGGGTCCCACTCTCGCCGCACTATTCGGCCAGCGGTTCGGATTTTTCTGGTTGCGTGCAAGTCCCGAACCCACCCGGGAAATATTCCCTCGTGATTTCCGCCTATGACGAGCCACACGGCCACAGGGGCGAAACAAAATTGCAATATTCGGTCGAAAACTTCCCGCAACCCGTTCTTTCCGAATCAGTCGAAGGCTCGATGCTCACGGCATCATTCACAATCCCGAAATCGCACATAACATACTCCCTCCCAATCCATTACTCCATGCCTGCCGATTTCGCGGGAGGCGAGCCATCTTGCGACTCGCAGTTCAGCGCAAGCAACGGCACCCTCACCATCCTCCCGGACTGCCTGCCGTATTCCGAGTGCTTCGCGCACGCGTCATTCAGAATAAAAAACGTCACTTACAACGTTTCGAACGTTTCCTCGCCATCCTCTTTCGTCTTCGGCCAGCCCGTGGTCGGCCATGCGGAAGTTTCGGCATTTAATACGAACCCAATCCGCGGTATGTCTTCAGTGCTTGGCCCAATCTTGGCGGGCTTCGAGGTGCAGGGAGGCAGTTTCGAGTTCATTCTCCTGCCTTCCGAAAGCAAAATACTGTCGGTTCCAGTCGTATTCCCCGATCCGTCCGAGTGCGGCGTGTCCGACTCGAGGTCTGGCGACAAGACAGTAGTGGCCGTCTGTCTATCCCTCCCGGCGCAGTTCCCGCGCATACGCGGCTCCTACCAGCTGCGGATCGGTGAGACGCCTTCGTCCGCCTCGGCGTTCTTCGATTCCATTCCCGTTCCTGTCGAAACAAATGGCGAAATGCTGACTGCCTCCTTCACTGCCTCGCCGGGCGTGCATACTCTCACGTTCTCGTTCGAAAGCTCCCCGTACGAAAGCCCGACTCCCGCGCATGAAAAAACCACGCCCCCGGCAAACAAAACCGGCGGCAATGGTCAAATCCCGCCTGAGCAGTCAGGCCCACAACACGATGCAGGCCAGGAACAATCCGGGCAGCTCCTGCCGATTCCGTCACCCAACGTCACCTTAACCCCGCCTGCCGAATGCGAGGCCGGCAGTCCAACCGAGATAATGGTTTATGAGGACGGAATTCCCGCGGGCGGCCAGCTGACCGTCTTCTCGCCCTCGGGCAGGGAGTTCGAAACCGAGATTAGCGCCGGGAGGGCCCGGCTCACCCCATACGAGGAGGGAATCTGGACCTTCGAATTCATGGGTTCCTCCGCAACAATGCGCGTTTCGGGACAGGCGGATGCAGAGGCCGGAAACTCCCAAAAACAAACCACGGCTCTTTCGGCAGGGCTTCCGGAAATTCCCGCAATCGCAAAATCAGGCGGCGACTATTCGTTGCTCCTCCTTTTACCGCTCCTGCCAATCCCGCTCCTGTTCGCCTTCATAGCTTACTTCCTCCGCTCGCCCCGGGCTTCAATAAACAAGCGCAATGACGGCGGGAAAATCACGCTCGTAGTCGAGAACGGGAACGCGTGGCTCGAGGACGTAATGGTTTCGGATTTCTCGCCCGAGGGCTCGGCAGTTTCGGATTACGGGACCGCGAGCGTTACTGAAACCATAACAGGCACGCGCCTCAAGTGGCGCATCCCGTCCATGAAGCCGAGGCAGGTCTGGACCGCCACTTACAAACTCCCGCCCGAAAGCCAGAAACTCCCGAGGGCAAGCTTCGCCGCATTCACGGAAAAAGGAAAGGAAATCAGGCTCTCGAGCAACTAATCCGCATCATTCACGGAAAAAGGAAAGGAAATCACGTCTCGAGCAACTGAACTTAAAAAAAGGAAAGTAACTTCGAGTTTCGAGCAACCAATCCGAACTCCCCCAACGGTCTCGAGCTCCAAATATTAAAACATTTTAATACTCGCCTGCAAATAGAAGAGTGGTGTCCTCGTGCTTCGAATAAGGCTCTCATTAGTGCTCGTATTGGTCCTCCTGTCCATACAGCTCTCGTTCCCAGCAGGAAACTGTCCAGCCGCCTTCAATTGCGAAGACTGCGCCTGGCCGGGCCAGTGCGCTTGGTGCGGACCCCTTCAAGCATGTATGTCCTTAGCCAACTGTCTTTCTGACCCAACATGTGGCCCCTCCAATCATTGCATATCCGACCCGGAGGAATGTAGCGGCCCTCCACCTAATACTCCCCCCACAGTCGGCATAGTCAGCATCCTCCCATCGCCGGTTTTGGTTGGCGAGGACTTCAATTTCCATGCAATAGTAAGTGATGCAAACGGCGATGCCTGCACCGTCACCTACAAAGTATGGGATGGCGGGAGCAGCGAGGCCTCGCCCGATGGCGCCGGTACTGCAGTCTGTACTGGCTCAAGCTGGATAACGGGCAAGACTTGCACGGTTATGATAGTCGCGGGTGTGGTCGAGCTACCGACCCCAGTCACCTGCAAACTATACGCAGACGACGGGCATGGCGGGACGGCCTCGAGGTCTGCCACGGCAACCCTGCAGTGCCCCTCCGGAGAAACCGACTGCAGCAACCTTTGCAAGAACCTCCAAACCGACCCTGACAACTGCGGCACCTGCGGCAACGACTGCGGTGAAGGAACGTGCACGGCCGGCGTTTGCAGCTGCTC
>JAPLWU010000019.1 GCA_026396425.1 Microcaldota archaeon
GTGGAGGCTGCTCCTCCGATGGAGGGGAGAATTGTCTCATGCCAGCGGTCCTCGGGCCCGTCTGCCCGCCCGAAACTCCCTGGGATCCCTATCGCCAGGGCTGTTGCGAAGTTCCAGAATGTTTTGGCTGGAACTGCGACAAGGCCTGCGTAAACGGCGAGTGCATAGACCTGAAGGCAACAGGCTTGATTGGCGCGCCCAACTGGGACGCGTGGATTCCCTTCGTTCTCATCGCGCTTCTCATCGGCTACCTTCTCGCAGCCATTGCCTACATGGTCTCGCACCTGATTACCTCGCCTGAGCTATACGCCTGGGCGAAAAACGAGTTCTACGAGGTTTCGGCATCCGCGTGGTTCGTCGGCTCGGCGATATTCTTCATAGGGGTCCTCAACCTCATGCTCGTTGAGCTCGGCGGGATGAATCTTGTCGAAACCGCGAGCCTGTACACCGCGCGGGTTTCATCAGATATTCTCGCAATCTACTCCGTAATCGTTCAGGGGCTGTTCGCTCTCGGGCTTTTCAGCTATCTCGGGGCGCAGTTCGGAATAGGCGTGCCAATCGGCCCGATAATAATCGGGATACAGGGCGGCGCGTATCCGTTCGGGGGCCTCGTTCCGGTCATGCAGGCGCTCGGCACTGTCACCAACATGCTCTCGTTCGGGATGTTTGCCATAATCCTACAGCGCACGCTCCTCGAGTTCATCTCGGACACGATGCTCAGAATCCTCCTCCCAATCGGGATTTTCCTCAGGTGCTTCACGCTCACGCGCAAAATCGGCGCGACGCTCATGGCCCTTGCAATCGGCCTGTACGTCGTTTACCCGCTCACGCTCATAATGAACGCCGAAATATACGCTTCGGTCCCGAGGCTCCCGCAGGTCGAATATAATAAGAACTTCCCAATCAAGGATTTCGACGTTTCGCCGTGGATGGGCGTGGCCATGGGTCCCGACTTCAAGAAATACTGCCAGCACTGGTACGACTGGGTTGCGTTCTGCTGGCTGCGCGCAATTCTTATCTGGATATTCGCGTTCATAAAGGCCCTCGTGCTCATGGTTGCATTCGTGATCAAGACCATACTCTACGCGTTTACCGTAGGCATCACGGGCTTCTCCTCGGATGCGTTCGGCTATTTCGTAGCCCTCGTGCCGTGGGCCATGCAGCCCATGATAGCCGCGCTTTTCCTGCCGGTGCTGGACATAATAATAGTCTTCACAGCGGTCCGAAGCCTCTCCGAGGCAATCGGCGGAGAGACGAGAATTTCAGGGCTGCTTGAGTTCATATGACGCACCCTCCGGGGTTTGAAAAATGATATACGGATGCAGCATCGGTTCGGATTACTTCGACTGGATTCCGATAGTCGCACTCGTCGCCCTAATCACGTTCATCCTAATCGCGATAACCTACATGGTCTCGCAGTTCATGAAGCGGGACGACTGGGCGCTCTGGGCCAAAATTGAACTCTACCAGACTTTTATCGCCCTCATACTAATCGGCGGGATATTCGGGCTCTCGGCGATGGTCTGCAACATTTCCGAGCTGATAGCCGGCGGCGACCCGTTCACAATCGCCGACCGCTACCTCTCGGACCTCGTGTGGGTGAGGATGATACCCGCAATCGAGGAGATGTTCAGGCTCTCGTTCAGCGCCCAGAAATGGGCCGCCTTCATGATTGGGATACTGAGCTGCATGGAGGGAATCTGCTTCAACCCGTTCGCGGGCTATGGCACGATAAGCTACAATCTTGAGACGATGGCCGCGCTCATAACCCCGTTCGCGGCGAGCCTCCTGTTCCAGAAGCTCGTGCTCGGCTTCATAAAGGAGCTGGCCTTCACCATAATCCTGCCGGCGGGCTTCATCCTCAAGGTATTCCCGTTCACGAGGCAGGCAGGCGCTTTCATAATGGCCCTCGCCCTCGGCTTCTACGTCGTATTCCCGCTCACCTACGTTTTCAACAAGGCGCTCATGGACGAGGTGAGCGTCGACAGCACCTTCACGGATTGGTGCAATAACGAGCATTTCAGCTTCCAGGGCGGGCTCGGGTTCGGCATGTGCCGCGCGTTGAATACCGTGGGCCAGATACTCCCGCAGGCCGTTTTCCTGCCGGCGCTGAGCATGATAATAACGATATCTTTCGTGGAATCAATGGCGAGGCTTTTCGAGAAGGATTACTTGCTGGAATGGTAACATGAAAAACGCGAAGCTTGCACTTCCCCTGCTCGTCCTTGCGCTGGTTCTGCTTTCGGGCTGCCTTGCCGGCGCCGGGACTCCCGCAGAGCGGAGCATCTCGATTTTCGGCAACTGGCAGGACTTCAGCATCCTCGTGCTCCTCGCGACTTTCCTCATAATGGCCCTCGCCTGGATGGTGGCCTACTCGATGGGCTTCAAGGAGCTCGAGATTTTCGCGAAGAACGAGTTCTTCCAAGTCCTCGCCTCGGCTTTCATATTCGCCAATATCGTCTTCTTCGTCACGCTCATTGACGCCACCTCGCAGCAATACGGGGCGCAGATACTCGCCTATTCCTCCTCCTCTGCTGTTCCGATGGTTTATGACGCGGCCACAAACACCTGGTCCGTCACCACGGGCGCCAATTTCAACGTTTCGAACTACAACCCCACCACCGGCAGGTGGATAACGGCCGAAGTCCCATCCAATACTGCCGTATTATGCCAATCGCCCTGCCACTTCTACCTCGCCCGCGCATTCCTCGGAACGACTTTTGAGAAGACTTATCGGATGGCGGACTCGGCCGTGCGGAGCTACGCCAAGCTCGCCTACCTCGACCGCGTGCGCATGGGCGCGTTCATAGAATTTATCGGAGTGTTCGGGATCTCGCTGGACATCGCCCCATTTTCGGGAGTCAGCATAATCTACGATTCAATCGACACGGCGCTCGACGTGATGATAAAGGTGATGATGGCCCTCAAATTCCAGGAGTTCCTGCTCCTGTACCTGCAGAATGGCGTGTTCCCGATTTTCCTCGTTGCGGGCATAATCCTCAGGAGCGTTTGGTTCATGCGCAAGCTAGGCGGACTGATGATAGCGATTGCGGTCGGGGTTTACACGATTCTCCCGCTCATGTACGTGCTCGCCTGGTATACCATCGACACGGGCACCACGGTCATAGATTTCGACGTCGGCAACCTCGTTCCGGCATCGGAAGCCTCCATTGGGAGCTACCTTTCGCCCTCGCCTTCGACATTGGCCGGATTCGACCCGAGGCTAACGCTTTTCACCGAATATAATTCGACCGGGCAGGCCGACACGGTCGGGCTTCTCGATGCCACCTCGCGGCTCCTCATCCCCGCGTTCGCCCTGCCCGTTCTTTGCGCTTTCACGACCATCGCGTTCATAAAGGCCCTCTCGCCAGCGCTCGGCGGCGACGTGGAGATAGCCGGACTCACAAGATTGATATGAAAAACAAAATGGGAGGCAAAGGCCCGCTTGCCGTCTTGCTCCTAGCACTCTTCGTTTTCGGGTGCGTGGCCGTAGGGCCCGCCGCCAACTCATGCGCGGGGCCTCTTTGCTCCACGTGGCAGCAGATGGCCTTCTCTGCAATCCTCATAATGTATCTCATCGACGGGATGGCCTACGCTTTCGCGCTCGCTTTCGGCTCGGCGAAACTGATGGCGTTCGCGAGGAACGAGTTCTACTACGTTTCGTTCATCGCCGTGCTGGGAGGCGCGCTCTTCGTTGTCGACAACCTCATAAGCAACCAATACTTTCTCGCCTTCTCAGGTTTCTCATTCCTCGACCCCTCGACCGAATACTCGGGCCACAACATCTGCACCGGCGAGACGCCCAACTCCTCGGGGACATGGAATGACCTGCAGGACCATGCCCTCGACTATGTGAAATGCCTGCGCGCGAAAACCACCGGTTATTTCGAGACGATGATGAAGACGAGCGCGCTCGTGGGCTTCGTCTCCTCCCTCCAGATAATAATCGAGCCCTTCGGGATTTCCGGCCTCTCGATATCCCCTGGCACCGCGCTCAAGCCTTTCGTTGAAACTCTCGGCTACGCGCTCTACGGGCTTTCGTTCATAATAGCGCAGCTGAAGATACAGGAAGTCGTGCTCGCCGCCTCGAACGAGACGATGTTCAAGATTCTCCTGCCAGTCGGCATGGTCCTCGGCGCCT
>JAPLWU010000118.1 GCA_026396425.1 Microcaldota archaeon
CAACCTTGCGCACCTGATATGTGGAAGCCAGGGCAGGATTTTCGAGCATGGCCCTTTGCGAACCCAGGCCCATGGCTATCCCGGTTTCCTGCGCGGCCTCTGCCAATGAGCGGTTTATCTTTTCCGAATCCGCATGGCCGCCGGTCATGGCCTCGATGATGAAAGGTGCCTTCAGCCTCTTGCCGAATAATTTTGCGGAGATGTCGATTTTCCCGAAATCCACTTGCGGGAGCGCCTCATGGACGAATCTCACGTCCTCGAGCCCGGTGGCGGCGCCCTCGGGAACGACGTTGCGTTTCAGGCAGACTTCTATGTGCGATGCTTTGCGCTTCGTGGTCGTGGATACCATAAGATGGATATTGAGAGGCCCGGTATATTAATATTGCATCTGCCCGAGGGGGCTTGCGCGGAATGCCCGCGAGGCTGGAATGAGCGGAATGCCTTTGGGGGGAAGGCTTGCGCGGAATGCCCGCGGGGATTACATCGTAAGCACTATCGAGGCGTAGGCAACGACTTTCGAGGCGTCGCCGGAGACCTCGCCCGAATGCCCGTAGCGGAGAATCTCGATGAATGACGCGCCCTTGAGCTTCGAGTAGACGAGCATTGTGGCAATCGGGCCGTATCCGCAGATCGAGATGTGGTTGCTCTCGACCGTTTCGAGGAAGGATTTGTAGTCGAGCTTCTTTATGGCTTCGATTGCGAGCGAGTCCTTCACCTTCGCCTCATCGACGCTCTCGTAGTGCGTGAAGTCCGAGCTGGCTATCATGAAGAAGTCCCTGCTGTCCTGCTCGACGGCCTTGAAAACCGAGCGGCCCACGTCCTCGAAGGTCTCGATGTCGTTGGCCATGAGCGAGATTGGGACGAAGGTGGGGTTTTTGTAGAGGACCTGGAGGAATGGCAACTGCACCTCTATGGAGTGCTCGAGGCGGTGGGCCTCCTCGTCGAATTCGGCCGCCTTTGAGTTCTCGACGATGGCATTCGCGATGCTCTGGTCGACCTTGATTTTCCCGAGCGGGGTGGACCAGTCGTCTTTCGAAACTGCCACCTGGGCGCCCTCGCCCGTGTGGTTCGGGCCGAGTATTATGAAGACCGGGGGCTTGTCGAAAACGGAGCGGATGCGCTTGTAGGAGTATGCAGCTATCGAGCCCGAGTACATGTAGCCCGCGTGCGGGGCTATGGCGGCTATGGGCACGCCGCCCGAAACCTTCAAGTCGGCGGAATCAAGGTATTTTTTGACTTCGTCACCAAGGTCGTTCTTGTCGAACGGGTAAAATGAGCCTGCAACTGCCGGAGCCCTCATGACAACACCTCTGAGTTTTTATATGTGGAGGGAAGTTATTTTAACATGATTGTGGTGCTTACGGGAACTCCCGGAACAGGAAAGACGAGGATAGCTGAGGAGATTTCGAGAAGAACGGACTTGCCTCTGATAAAAATAAACGAATTCGCCAAAGAAAACAAACTCCTCGGGAAATTCGATGGCGACGCGAGGGAAGTGGATATTGCCAAGCTGGGCAGGCTCCTTCGCGCCGAAATAAAAAAAATGAAAATGAAAAACCTCGTTCTCGAGGGGCATTTGGCGTGCGAGATTAAAATTCCGGCCAAAATGGTGATTGTGACTAGAACAAGACCTGGCGTTCTGAGGCGCAGACTCGCTGCCAGAAAATACGCAAAAAGC
The DNA here is from genome assembly GCA_026396425.1 of Microcaldota archaeon. Classification (GTDB taxonomy): domain Archaea; phylum Micrarchaeota; class Micrarchaeia; order Burarchaeales; family JAKAKT01; genus JAPLWU01. The sequence goes on from JAPLWU010000118.1 coordinate 1,679, forward strand.
AAGATTGACGAGAACCTGATGGTTGAGATGCTCGACTACTGCACCATCAAAGCGGAGAAAAATTATAAGCGGGCTTCGATTTTCGAGGTAGAAACGAGCGGAAAATTCGGGGAAACAATGAAAAAAATCTGGAAAATTCTCGCCGGAAAGGGCGGAAAATTCAAATCGGGCAGGATTGGCTGGGGCAGGGAGCTTTACGCAAGCCTCTGACCGCGCCTGCAAAGCCTTAAATACGGGTTCGGGCATATTATAATGTTCGAGTTTTGGGTGGTCATTCGGAGCCGAGTAGAAAAAATACCGAGAGGGGAAACCATGAACGATCTTAAATCCAAACCCAAACGGGGCGCGCAACCAGACGTTGCGGCTGGGGTTAGGGAGGCAAAGAAACCCGAAGTTGCGGCTAGTGCCAAGAAGGCAAAGGATGAGGTCCCGGCGGAGAGGCCATTTGACATGGCGCTGAAATCGGTGCACACAAAGTTAACCAATTACGAAGTTCAGAGAACGCACATAAGGAAATTTGTGGAGGGGTATACCGAAAGCAGAATGGGGGAAACCGATTCGGCGATTGCCAGTTTCCTTTCGGTCATGGAACGGAAAGAAGCTGGAAAGGAAGAAGTTCGCCTTGAAGTTATTGACCGCGCGATTGTAACTTTGAAGGCATGCATCTCCAAAGAGGGGGAAGAACTCGGGAAAGAGAATCCGGCCAAGATGAGGGGGAGGATGCGCAGTTCCCCAAAACCAGTGAGGGCGGATCAACAGGATATAGCTGACCTGATAGACGAAAACCTCCCGAACAGCGAGAGAATCAGATTGTTTGATCTAATGGTTGAGGAGAGGTACCATGGGGATGAAAAAAGGGCGGAGCCGAGAGACCTGGAAAAGGATTTGAAGGAGGCCATTGGGACTAATACGGAGTTAATAACCAACCTTTTTGGGATTTTGAATACGCTCAGGGTAGCCAATCCCGACTCAGAGGCTAAGGAAGAAGTAAGCGAGGGTATCATGGAAAGCCGCGTTGTCTTGCCGACCGACGGCGATACAACGGCGCCGGGGCAGTCCGCAAGCTAAGGAACGAGGGGAAAGAGCTATAAATAATTCGTGAGAAGTTGTTTACATGTCTTCGTCCAGGTCCGGAGGGGTCGGCTCCGTCGTTGGTTACATATCCACCTTTCTGGCCACGCTTGCGGTTCTGATTATCGTCGCCGTGATTTGGAACTACATGGAGAATCCGGGCATGGTCCTGACAATCGGGCAGCATTTCGAGTTCCTCAACTCGGTTTTCTTCTACCTCGCCGCGTTTTCGGCCATAGTCGTGCTGGGCGAGATAGCCTACAAGGCCCCGAGAAGGGGGAAGAGAAAGAGGGACGCGGACGAGGAGGACCTCCCGCCCTACAAGGTCTAGCCGCCTCGAATGACGGAGGTAGAACGTTTTTAAATTCATTCAAGCATATGTATAGCCATCCCGCCATAGCTCAATTTGGCAGAGCGGTCGGCTGTAGTTTGCACCCAAAGGTAAAGGTGGAAACCGACAGGTTGTGTGTTCAAAAATACATCCCTTTTCTTTGCGAAAGAAAAGGTCTGTATCAACCCCAAAAGAAA
>JAPLWU010000055.1 GCA_026396425.1 Microcaldota archaeon
GACGTAATCAACGGGCCGGCCGAACTCATGGAACTCGCAACCGCGATAGGGAAATCGGACCTGACCGAGCACGAGAAGGAGAGGTTCTTCAATTCGCTTAAGGACGAGTGCCTCGCCGAGTTCGGGCACGTGAAGAAAACCGATTTCAACCGAATTCTCGACGAGATTGAGAACGAGAGGACGGGGAAATAGGTCGGGGTAAGGGGGGAAGCAAGAGTTTTGTGCGCATGCGACTTGGCCCTTAGCTTCGAAGTGGTGGAACGGACCGGCTAATATTCGCATGATGCGACAGGGGATATCATGAAATTTCAGCTCATGCTCGCCCCGATGGAGGGAGTGACCGTCAACTCGTTCCGCACGCTCTGCCATCGGAATGGCGCGGATTTGACATTCACGGAAGTAGCCAGGGTCGCGAACCTGGCACGGTTGAAAAAGGGGGAGCTTGAAAAAATCGGTATTTCCAATTCCACTCCGACGCAGATACAGCTCGCGGGCGCGAAAATAACCGAATACGAAAAGTTCCTGGCCGGTTTTGAGGCAACGGAAGGGTTCCGGGGGTTTAACCTTAATTTGTGCTGCCCCTCGCCCGAGTTTATAAGGCAGGGGATTGGCGCGGCGATGATAAGGAGGATATCGAGGGTAAACGAGATTTCCAAATTGATTGGCAAATACGGCTTCGAGTGCTCGGTGAAGCTCCGCCTCGGGTTGGACGATTATGAAAAGGGGAGGAAGGCGTATATCAACCTGATTGAGAACATTGATGCCTCCTTTTTTGCGGTACACGCAAAAACAGCCAAGCAGACCAGCCGGGAACGGGCGGATTTTTCGGTCTATGCAAGATGCATCGACACTGGAAAAAGGATTGTCGCGAATGGGGATATCAGGACGAAAAAACAGGTTGCGGAACTGAAAAAAACCGGCCTTTTCGGGGCGATGATCGGGCGCGCCGCAATAGGCAATCCCAAGATTTTTCGCGAACTGCGGATGGACTGACGAAAGCTCAACCAGGATGACCCCCATTTCCGCTGAAACGGCCTAGTTTTTGCCGAACGGGCTCCAGACCATTACGTATTCTTTCGTGATGGTAGAAACATCATAGTCCGTATACCTTCCGACGAATTTCTCCCTAAAGCCATCCACTATGCTTTTCAGCTCCAGGTTATCCTTGACATGAATCTCTGCGAGAACATCGAATTTTCCCAGGAGTTCTATTGCAAAGAGGCATTTGTTTGTAGCGTCAAAATACTCCATTATCGATTTTCTCGCCGTCAGGTCTTTCAGCGAGATGTTTATCTGGACGAACTGCAGGCCAAGCTTGTCAAAATTCGGGGAAGACGCGTACGCAAGAATTATGCCGTCTTTCTCCAATTTTTTCAATCGGTATTTTATCGTCTGCACGTTCAGGGCGAGCTTTTCCGCAATCTCAACGAGCGGCGCTCGGGCGTTCGTCGAAAGGACGCCCAATATCTTTTTGTCAATCGCATCAAGCTTGTAATCGCCAAGCTCGTAAGGGTAATGCCAATCCGCCCGCGTTGTTCCTTCGTATAGAAACTTTTGGTTGAGCCTGTGCGTAGTCAAAAAGACGCAGATGTCCTTTTCCTGCACAAAGTCGCCGTAAAGATTCATGAATTGCACCAAGAACCCGTCCATCTGGGCCATGTTCCGCACCATGACCAGGAATATGCAATCATACCTGCCCTCTATACTTGCAAGATAAGCGACATGGTCCCGTTTCCGCAAGTATTCGAATATCTCCTTTTCCTTCTGGGGGGTCGTATCCTTGAATTTCGTATAAACCTTGACGTAGAACCAGCCAAGCTTCGAAGTGTTGAATACCGTAAAGAAGCCCTTGAGGTAGCCCTTTTCCATTAGCCGCCTAAGGCGGAAATTAGTCGTCTCCTTGCTCTTGCGGAGTTTTCTCGCCAGTTGCGACGAGGAGATCCGCGCGTTGAGGTCCAATTCGTACATTATCTTCCGGTCAATAATGTCCAATTCCTGCATATTATTGCTTATTTTATTAATAATTTAAATTCTTTTCTATTTTTGTGCAATTTTTTAGTCCCAATTTTTATATATCAGGTATCCCATATTCTACTATAAGGGGTGAAGTCATGTCAGTGATGGACGCAAATTTGAACAAGGCGTGGAAATCCACCTTCAAAATTATCTTTGGAAGGGAACTCGGCGGCATTGATGGGTATCAGGAGTGGTTGGGCGCATACCTACCCAAAAAAGCGAAGAGGAAATCCTATGTTTCTGACAAAGAGGTGGCCGTGGCGATGGACTCCTTCTCGGAAAACGCGAGGTTTGTCTCCGCGGACGAAGTGGCGCAGAACAAGGAGTACGGACTCGAAATAAACCAAATCAAGGATATTGATTCGATTATTCTCGCGTTGAAGGAAAAGTGCGAGTACGCTGGCAACCGGCACCTAGGCAAAAGCGCGTTTGTCGAGTCGTCTGACATCGTAATCGATTCGCAGTACGTGAGGAACTCCTCCAATGTGGAAGAATCACGGTATGTCGAATCATCGTTCATGATTCGGAAGGGAAGCAAGTACATATTCGGCTGCGGGGCGCTTGGCGATGGGGAATTTTTGGTGCGGGTGGTGGACTCATACGGCCAGAAGCGAACTTTCGAATCCTCAATCATCGGCGAGTCTTCTGACTGCTATTTCTGCCACAACGTTCTCGGCTGCCACGACATGATTTTTTGTTTCGGGCAGAGGAATAGGAGCCACTGCATCGGTAACACTCAGCTGCCGAAAGAGAGGTACCAGGCACTGAAGGCGAAAATCCTGGGAGAAGTGGCCGACATACTGGAGAGAGAGAAACGCTTTCCCTCGCTTTCCGAGCTGGTGCCTACCACTGGTCCAAGTGCCAATCTTGGACTCGCGCTGCCGACTGAAAAGGAAACGCAGGACATGGCCGTGATAGAGAAGGGCTTTTCCTCTACGTATAACCTGCTTTTGAGGAAAGTTCCAACGGGCATCAATGATTATGCCGAATGGCTGTCGAGAAGAACGGTCTACGTGCAGAGGGTTAAAACCCCGTTTGGCACCGAAACGTATATTCCTGAGAACATGCCGGTTCTCAAGGATTTCCCAAGGAGCAGGGTAGTCACCGGCCGGGAGGCAATCGAACTTGGAAAGAGGGGGATTAAGGGCGAATTAGTTGGCCTTGAGAGCATCGCTATGGCGCTTGGCGACATCGCATTTTTCACTCCCGAGCTTCGCGAGGGCGACAACTCCAACCTCATAGGCTTCCCTCACGCTTACTACATTGTAAACGGTTACCGGGGGTATGATTCGGTGCACGCGAAAGATATTGCGATAAGCTCGTTTGCCCTGAACTCGAAATACGCTTACGGCTGCCACAGGGTTCTCGAGTCTGAGTTCAGCATTAAATGCTACAATTCGCAGTACCTGAACAGGTGCTTTGAGTTGGATTCGTGCAACAAGTGCGCCGACTCGTACTTCTGCCACAACTCGGAAGCGCTCAGCGAGTGCATGTTCTGCTTCAACCTGAAAGGCAGGAGGCACTGCATAGGCAATACGCAGCTTGACAAAAACAAATACGCTTCGATAAAAAATGCCATTCTGGGGCAGATTGCGGAAGAGCTTGACAGGAAGAAATCGCTCGGGCTGAGCATATTCAACATCGGCTGAGGGGGTTAGGCTAGACCAAAAATATAGCGATAGCCAGTGTTCAAGCTAGTGGTTGTAGATGCGGGCCGGGGTGGGACAATAAGTCGCGTGGGAGGTGAATTATGGCCGAACCACCCCGGGCCCAACAAAGGATATTGGTCGCCTTGCTTCAGCGTGATTTGTGACTCATTTGGGCAGATAATATACGGTACGGCCAACCTGTCGCTTTTCGAGCAATCCGAGTTCGAAAAGCTTGTTAAGACGGGCGCTCGCGGCATTCTTCCCTCTGTATCGGAAATGCCGCTGCACGTCCTCGGCGCATGCGTTGCGCTTTTTCCTAACAAATGCTACAATCTCTTCGTCGATTTTCGGTATTAACGTGAGTTTTGATTTGCCGATGTTTTGAGGTGAGGCGGGAGTTTCGAGCTGTTCGAGGCGCGCCTGAAGAGAATCGAGGCGAGCGAGCAAGGTCTTCATGATTCGGTTGGTGTTCTCGCGCTCCTCCTTCATCTTGTAAATCATCATGCCCAGAACGACCGGGTCCTTGAACTTGAGGAGCTCCTTCCTGAGCTCGTCGTTTATTTCGAACGGCTCCTCCTTGACCGCGTAGGCGAACTCGGGGGAAGATTTATATATGCGGTCGGCTTCATTTGATTCGTTCATGATATGCGCCTGCTTGTGTCATGACTGTATCATGACACTTTTATAAAGCTTTCGGTTTCTCCTCGGAGGATGTGGCATGTACGAACTAATTGACGCCGTTGAAGAACTCCGCTCAGCATTCAGGAAGGAGAGCGTGGGCCGTCTCCGCGATGTCAGCAGGAGGTGCGCGGACGAACTCGGCGTGGGCGAGGAGGTGGACATGCTCCCGCTCAGCATCACCGCCTACGTGCTCTCAAAGATAATACAAAAATCGAGGTATTGGGACAAGGGTACGCGGACGAGGCTCGCCAAATCGGTCGGGGGCGGGCTCGACAGGTGCGCGGAGCTGCTGCACGGGGGAAAGCACGAGGAGTTCAGGATGGAGATTGGCAGGGTGATGCGCGATACGATTGAAGTCGATGACAGGAAGAACAGGTATGTGACCGGCCTGCTGGCAAAGGCGAAATTGAAGATTGCGGGCAGATTGTACGCGCAGGGATTCTCCCTGAGCAGGGTTTCCGAATTGACCGGCGCGGACAAGAGAGAGGTGATGGAATACGTCGGAAAAACGCTCATGTCGGACCTAGTGGGGAAAACGAAAACCGTGAACGAGAGGCTGGAACATGTCAGGAGATTATTCTGATTCGCACTCAAATTCGGTGGTATGCGACGCTAGCTCGCTCATCTCGCTCGCCGAAACCTGTTTTCTGCCGGTGATTCACGAACTTTCTCAAGGCATGCGCGGCCATTTCCTCATTTCCGACGAGGTGAAGAGGGAGTGCATCGACAGGCCGCTCGGGATGAGGAGCCACTCGCTCACCGCGGTTCGGCTCGACGCGGCGCTCCGGAACGGGTGGATAAGGCTGGCCGGAAGCGCGGATACGGAGGCCGAGGCCGGGGAGTTTGTGGCCGTTGCCAACGAGATATTCCGGGTGGGAAGGAAGCCGCTCAGGATTTTGCACCGCGGCGAGGCGGAGATTCTCGCGCTCGCCAAAAGTTTGGGAGTGGGGAACGTGCTCATCGACGAGCGGACCACGCGGGTGCTCGTGGAATCGCCGGCCATGCTGGGCCAGCACTTCAGGGAGGAATTCGGCTCGAGAATAAGCGTCGATTCGGGAAGGATGCGGGAATTCGGCAGGATGACCGCGGGCATGAACATATTCAGGAGCAGCGAGCTCCTCATGGTCGCGTACGAGAAGGGGTTTTTCAGGGGCTTCGAGGACATGGAAGCCAAGGCCGCAGAGGCGGGCCTTTACAGCATAAAGTTCGCGGGCTGCAGCATATCGTTCGAGGAGATTGAGGAATTCTGCAGGGGAATCCGGTAATTGATGGCGATTGGCAGCCGATGGACGAGAGGAGTCATTTACGCAGGCGGATTATGGGCGAGGAGTTATGGGCGAGAAATGCAGATGGTTGTGTGGTGAATTGATGGGGGAGCAGAAGGGGCTTTCTGATTTTGGCGGCGGGGTTGCAAAGAACCGCGTGGAGATTTACGCAGACGCACGCGAGACGAGCGAGGTTGTTTCGGAATTGGAGGCCCTCGGCGCGGTGGTGAATGTCAAAACGCTGGAAGTGGGCGACTTTATTCTCTCGGACAGGGTCGTTGCGGAGAGGAAGACGCGCGGGGATTTTGAGAGTTCCATCATTGACGGAAGATTGTTCAACCAGGCAAAAAACATGGGCGAGAATTTCGAGTCGAGCGTGTTCGTGGTTGAGGGCGAGAGATTCGAGGAGAGGGTGGACAGGCGCGCGCTTCTTGGGGCGGTCGCGGCTCTTCTCACCGACTACGGGGCTTCGGTTTTCTTCACGCGCGACGCCGAGGGAACCGCCGAAATGCTTTTCGCGATTGCAAAAAGGGAGCAGCTGGGCGAGAAACGGGAGCTTCGCCTGCTGGGCGAGAGGAAGAGGATGGATTTGGCAGGGCAGCAGCAGCTCCTGATCGAATGTTTGCCGGGCGTGGGGCCGACAATGGCGAAGAGGCTGCTAGAGAAGTTCTATACTGTGGAAAACGTCATAACCGCGCACGAGGCGGAACTGCTCGAAGTCGAGGGCATGGGAAAGGCGAAAGCAAAGGCGATAAAAAAGGTTTTAACTTCTGCGTACAAGAAATAACAACAAAATGGGCTGGTAGATCAACGGTAGATCGCCACCTTCGCAAGGTGGAGGCTGGGGGTTCGAAATGAAATCCCTTTTCTTTCCAAAGAAAAGGTCTTTCAATGCCCCAAAAGAAAGGCTGACGCCGGAAGCAAAGTCTGGATCAACCCCAAAAGAAAGGGCGACGCCCCTTCTGAGGAATTCGAAAATCCCCCCCAGTCCATTTTCAAAAATTTATAAATTATAAACGCGTAATTATTGGGGGTGGTGGGATGAAAAGCGCTACTAAATCCTCAAAAGCAACCGGAGCCGATGTGCGAGAGACGCTCAGTGGTTTGGCCAAAACGAAAGAGGGCCGTTGGCTTAACAAACTGCCTCTTGGGACTTTGTATGAGAGTCTGGCAATCATGGTTCTTCCCAAAAAACCCATCGGGAAAAGGGCGTCTGGAACTCCCGTAATCGGTAGGATGGACCTAAAGTCTAACGTCGAAAAATCCACGCTTCTGTGCATCTGGCCTTCAGGGGACAGGGTATATGTGACGGACTTGCCGAAAGAATACTTAGGCAGGAACTATGCGGTGGAAGTTACAATAGACGGCGGGTTGAGATTCACGATAACGGATAGGCGAGGGAGGCAAATCCAGGGGATAGGCGGAGGTTTTGAGTTTGATTTGCTAAAACTTTCTAGTGAAAGCTGGATGTTTCTCAGATTAGCTAGTTTAGACGGCACTAGAGTTGCAGGATAGCGTTTGATTGGGCATAACTTTATTAATTGCGGGAACCAGTTTTTACCGGTGACCAGCATGAGGATTTGGACTTGGCTATTTGTATTAATGCTTTTTGTCGGAATTTCGTTTGCGGACTTGGCACAGACCGTTACATTTCAGCAGATTAATTGCTCGCGTATGAAGGTAACAACTACTGCTGGCGCTGGCGCGTGGGTGGACGTCGAGTGGAATGGGCCAGCGGGCTGGGGGCCCATATACTCCCATGAAGCGGTTCTGACTAATGGCGAGAGGATATTCTCGACAATGTACAATGGAACTCACAGGGCGAAATTTTATCTCACGGGGTATGTAACGGCCTACAGTATTCCGATAGAGATTACAACATGTGTGCCGCCGAAAACCTGCACGGACAAGGAGGACTGCTCTTCCGACGAGGTCTGCATCGGAGGAACCTGCGTGAAGGGCGATTGCGTTGCCAACTCGGACTGCCCCGCGAGCAAGAACTGCACGTCTGAACATAAGTGCGAGACAGTGGCATGCGCGTGCGGCCAGATAACGAATCATGCTTGCGTCTCTTACCAGTGCTGCAAGGACGCGGACTGCGGGGCAGAGGAGGTTTGCACTTCGCACACCTGCCGCTCGGAATCTCTGCCGCCTGACCCTGCCGCAGAAGAGGCAACGGCCGCGATAAGCGAGGCCCAGACTGCAATAACTGCGGCGAGCGCGGCAGGCAAGGACGTTTCCGGCGCCGAGATTTTGCTCGCCACGGCTAACGAGAAATACGCCGCAAAGGATTACGCTTCTGCGAAAACTCTTGCGAACAGTGCCAAGAGCGTTGTGCTTGCGCTCACGGGAGGAAACGGGAGCGGGAATAACGGGAGCGGAAACCAGACTTCGATTCCCGAGGAAACCGGCCCGTTCTCCATTGGCAGCCCGATGTGCATACTCGGAATCTTCATAGCCCTCGCGTTCATCCTTGCCGCGGTTTTCGCCCTCATAATCGGCGTGGTGATTTACAGGGAGAAGAGGAAGAGGAGATAGGTCCTCGTGGGGATTTCGATGACGGCCGGCCTTTTCGTTGGGAGGTTCCAGCCTTTCCACAACGGGCATCTCAAGGCGATAGAGTGGGCGCTCGCGAAATGCGGGAAGATGATAATCGTAATCGGGAGCGCGCAGTCGGGCATGGAGCCCGAGAACCCGTTCACGGCGGGCGAGCGGGAGGAGATGGTTGGGAAAGTTCTCGAGGCGCGGGGATGGGAGGGGAGATGCACCGTTATTTCGATTGAGGACGTGAACAACCACCTGGTTTGGGTTTCGCACGTCGAGTCGAAAGTCCCGAAGTATGACGCAATTTACTCGAACAGTCCGCTTACTATTAAATTATTCAAGAATGCCGGGAAGA
>JAPLWU010000120.1 GCA_026396425.1 Microcaldota archaeon
CTGCAGCCGGACGCATAGCCGATCTGCCACCCTAGCGCGTGTTTTCTGATATGGCCGATAAGGTATAAATAGCTTGCATGCCCCCGTGGTGAAGCCAATCGCAAATACGAAAAGCAAGAAATAGAAAAAATAAGAAAAGCAAAAACGAAAAAGAGTCAGAATCTATTTCGTGAGGGTTATGTCGATTGCCGAGACTTTGGCCATGCTGCCGTCTTCTGAGGTCAGCTCCTCGGTCGAAATCACGATGTTCTTGACCTTCACGTCGGTTATGAAGCGGTGCCTGACAATCTCCGCCACGTCGACGGCCCTCGAAATCACTTTTCCCCTTGCCTTCACTGAAACCTCGGGAACCCCGGTGTTGAACTGCGTCACGACTGCGAGGACGTAGCTCATAATCCCCTTCTTCCCGATGTACACTGTGTTGTCGTCCATCCTGTGCTGGGGCCTGCTCTGCATCTCCCCCGCAATTTGTTGTGGCTTGCTCTGCATTTCTTCAGCCATTGTCGCACCTCCTTTTGTCGCATTGCTCGTAAAGCTGTCAAGCGTCAGACTCCCTGTATTCCTCGACTATCCCCTCCAGGTCTATTTTGTCCTTCAGTATTTTTAAACCCGATTGTTTCTCCTGCTTCTCGGCGTGTTTGGCAGGCCGTTTATGCCGTCGGCCCATCAGTTCTGCCCGCAGGCGCCTCACCTCACCGTCGAGCTTCCTCATGGTCCTATCGCGCATAATCCTCTCGTAAACCCCGCGCTCAAGCAGCGAAACCCTCTCCCGCAATATGGAATTCTGAAGTTCGAGCCTCTGCACCGCCTTCCTGAGCTCGGCGTTCGCCTCAATCAGCTCGGCGAGAGCGGGAGGTTTTCTGTGGCTCTCGTATTCGCCCAACCCGCCCCTCTCTTTCTTCGCGGCGGCCTCGGCCTTCCCGCTTCCCTTTGCAACCGTTTCGGCTTCCCTTTCCTCGAGTATGAGAAGCGCATGATTTACCGAAACTCCGGAGAGAACAAGCCTCCTTATCTCGTCAAGCTTCTCGGATTTTTTCATCTTGGCCAAATTGGCGGCCACCTGCCTGAGTTTGTTCTCATAGAAATGATACGCCTTGAGGGCCGCTCCCGCCGCATCCTCCTCGTGGATATTCGCGGTCTTGAGCCCCTTCGCGAGCTGCCGTTTCTCATCCGAAGGGAGGCTCTTCTCAGGGAAAAAAAGGCGGGCGTTGAAGACTCCGGCAATCTTGAGCACGAATTCCGGCGGGGGATTGACATCGGTTGCGATTATGACGGGCCTTCCGAGCGAGCGCAGCTCGCGGACGAGGTCTTCGAGGCGCATTTCCCGGCCGCTCCCGAGCGCGACCAGCCCGCCTTCAAGGTCAAAAGCCGCATAGCCGACGGTCGTTCCTGGGTCGACTCCAACAATCAGAAGCTTCAGCTACTCACCACACAATCACGCCCTCGGAATACTCCATATCGCCGGTCACACACCTCCATCGCTGGGCGTGGTTGTGTGACCTTTACTCCTGGCTGCTCTTGAATTCGAGCTGCTGTTTCACGAAAACCCTCGTTTTCCTCGGGATGTTTTCGTTGACGACAACGCCGGAGCCAATCCAGCAGTCGTCGCCTATAAGAATTCCCGGCATGATGCAGCTCAAAACGCCCGTTTTCGTATTGTCGCCGATTATCGCGCCCAGTTTCCTCCTCTTCGTGTTCATCACGCTGCCGTTTACGTAAGTTCTTATCTGGCCCTCGTCGAACCTGAAGTTGGCAATCTGCGTGCCCGCGCCGAAGTTGCAGTCATAGCCGATTATGCTGTCTCCGATGTAAGTGAGGTGCTTGGCGTTCACCCTGTCGAAACTTATGCTGTTCTTGACCGTGGTCGAGTCGCTTATGTCGCAGCCCGCGCCGATGCTCGTACAGGGCCTTATATAGGCGTGGGGCCCGACCGTAGTGCCAGCGCCGATGTAGACTGGCCCCTCCACCCTGCTGTCGAAAATCCGGGCCCCTTTTTCCATAATCACCTTGCCAATCACGCGGGAATTCTCGATGTTCCCCCTTTTCGGGGCCAGCTTTTTCAGCAAATATTCGTTCGCATTGAAAAGATGCCAGGGCATCCCCATGTCGAGCCAGTAGCCGCCAATTTCAACCCCCCTGACTTTCCCCATCTTCATCTCGCTTTTTATCAAATTAGTGACTTCGATTTCGCCTCTCGGGGAAGGCCTTAGGGCCTTGAGTTTGGCGAAAACCCCCCCATTGAATACGTACATGCTCGTGTTGGCCAATCCGCTTTTCAAATTCCTGGGCTTCTCCACGAAATTTTTTATGACTCCCCCTTCAACTTTCGCTATCCCATATTGCTCCGTGTCTTTGACTTTCTTCAGCCCTACCGTTATCCCAGAAGAGTGCGCGTCAATGACGCTTTTGACCGCCTGGCTCTCGACAATCACGTCGCCAGCCATCCCGAAAAAAGTATCGTCAATCTCGTCCTCAGCAGTGAGAAAAGCGGCGCCAGTCCCGTATTTGCTACCCTGCGTGACATAATGCAATTTCATCCCGATTTTCTTCCCGTTCCCGAAGTGCTCCTTCACCACGTCCTCCATGTATTTTACGACTATTACGGCCTCCTTCACTCCGGCCCCGCGTATGCTTTCGAGCACGTGCTGCAAAATCGGCTTTCCCGCAATCTGGATCATGCATTTCGGCCGGGTATAAGTAAGGGGGCGCAATCGCTTTCCCTCGCCCGCAGCCAAAACAACGGCTTTCATTTTCATCCAAACACCCGATTAAACAGTCTCTTCACATTACTATAACGAACTCTATAACGAACTTTTGACGATTCCCTCGGCCTGTTTGAAAACCTTTTCCAATCCTTTCGCATTTCTGTGCTCGCACGTTATCCTTATCGCCGGTTCGGTTCCCGAGGGCCTCACCATCACCCACCCGTTTTCAAAATCAACGCGAATTCCGTCAATGGTGTGCATCCTCCCCTCGAATGCCTTCATCTTCTCCCTTATGGCGCGCATGGCCTTCTCCTTGTCCCTGCACTCGTACTTGCTCCTCCTCATCGGGTATATTTTGACCTTTTTTCGCAAGGCGGAGAGCTTTCCAAGGGCGCACGTCATCTCCACGAGTTTCAGCGCGCAAAGCACCCCGTCCGGAACCATGACCTCCTCCGGGAATATGTACTCGCCGCACGGCTCGCCACCGAAGAAGCAGCCCTTCTCCCTTATGGCATTGGCAACATCGAGGCTTCCAACCCGGGTTATGTGCAACCTTCCGCCCGCCTTTTCCACGCTCTCGCGCACCGCGAGTGATGCTTCAACTGTTGAAGCAACGTCCTTCCCCTTGCCCGTTCCCTTCCCGCCTTTCCCCAGCAAATAGCCGCACATGAGGGCGAGCTGCGCGTCCAGGCCGACCATCTCGCCGTTCTCGTCAATCGCAACCGCCCTGTCCGCATCTCCGTCATGCGCTATTCCAATGTCGGCTCCGCATGCTTTAACCAGCCTGCAGGTCTCGCTCAAATTCTCCGCATTGGGCTCGAGCCCGCGCGCGAAAATCCCGCTCTTATCGGCATTGACGCCAACCACCCTGCAGCCCGCTTCCCTCAAAACATAAGGGGTAATCGAGCATCCAGCCCCGTTCCCGCAGTCTATGAGCACTTTCGGCGCCTTTTTTCTTATGAGCCCGACATCCGCATGGGCAAGCGCGGCATCCATGTGCCTCCGCACCGCGCCATCGTCAAAACTCTCGCTTCCCAGCTCGTCCCAGCGCGCTGCCCCTATCCCCTTTTCAACCTTGAATTCCACCCTTCTCTCGAATTCGCGCTGCACCTCGCCGCCTTTCCCGAAAATCTTCATGCCGTTGTAATCGGGCGGGTTGTGCGACGCGGTTATCATCACCGCCTTGGAATCACGGCCCGCGAGGGCCACGGTGGGGGTTGGCGCAACCCCGAGCCGGACTGCCTCGCCGCCTGCGGAAACGACTCCCGCCACGAGCGCGGCCTCAATAACCGGCCCGGAAAGGCGCGTATCCCTTCCGACAAAAACCTTCTCGCCCTGCCTTTCCACTATCGCTTTCCCGACTTTCAGCGCGAGCTCGGGGGTCACGAACTCGCCGAACTTCCCCCTTATCCCCGACGTCCCGAAAAGCCCCATGCTTTGCACTATTGCGGCGCAAGTATTAAAAATGTCAGCCGCCCGTATCTAACCGTGGCACAGGAAACGATAACGCAACCCCGCAGTTCGACGGGAATAATCAGCTTCTACAACGAGGAGACCGGAGGCCCGCAGCTCGACCCAAGGTCAGTGCTCCTTTTCTCGGTGCTCGTTATTCTGATTATAGAAATCTACTCGCTCATGTCGTGAGAAAAGCCAGTGAGCCATCCCGACAGTTTAGTTTATCCCGAGTTGGTCTGGCAGACTGGCCATATGAATTTATATAGGGGAAACGCGATAATATACTACTTATTCTACTAGCACGAAGTGGGGGGGTTGACGACATGACGCAGGCAACAGCACCAAAAGTGGAAATAGTAGCTCCGGGGATCGGCCTAGTGCGCAAAATAACGGCCAGGGATGCCTTTGCTCAATTCAGTATTCTCGGTCCGAAGCCAATGAATAATCTTGCAAAATCAAATCCCGAGGGTTTCAAAAGAATACTCGACTTACACTCGCAACTATTTATGGGACTTTCATTAGCACCGGAAGGGCCTCTCGGGGATTACATCAACAGCGGCAAGCTTCGTTTTTCTTCAGAAAGACTCGGAGAGAAAAGAAACATTGAAATACCAGAAAAAAATCTGCTAAGAACAGGAAAAACAAACATCCTGACAAGACGGAACCCGCTTCTTGTGATAACCGGCGGTTGCGTCATCGAACGCAGCGGCAACGAATTCTCAATTGCATTTGACAGGAGATCCCTGGAGCATTTGGCCGATTTCATAATGCTTCTGACTAGACCATCCTCCAATGGTTGGTACAAATCTATCATGGGCATGCCAGTTGGCAAAGCATCATACGCCTGCGATCGCGATGCACTTTACTTTTACCACTTTGATTCTACAGTTGGACTTGGGTGTTCTAAACTTGGATCTATCTGGCGCGGCAATTATGAAATCTTCGGTGGCAATTGTGGTGTCATCGTTGGCTACATGCTTGACTCAGAGAACACGGTGCTAGTGCGAGCCCCAGATTTGAAACAACTGGCCAATGAAGCAAAAACCGAACTAGGCAAAAGACTTGATAAGTTGCCAGCCACGCAACAACTCATAAAAGCCGTAAGAGAGCGGGCTTAAAATTCTTGGCTGAAAACCATTTGCTCTGGAAAGAGAGCTTCTGGGCTACACCTTAATTCTTTTTAGAGCATTTTTCCGCACGCCTTCCTCACTTTCGCGACTTTTTTTGTGCAGAATTAGCCCTTCATATACCTCATAAGGTCGGCTTCATCTTTTGGTACAAACGCGTTATATTTTGATGTGGCAGTATAGGCAAATCATCTTCACTATCGCCAAAATATATTATGCTTCTGAATCCTCTCTTTCTAGCAAATTCATTTTCTAGGAAAAAAGCCTTTTTACCGTAAGTCCTGAGTTCGAATCCCTTTGCTGTTCCATTACTATTCAGAACAATTCTGTCGCCAAAGATGTTTTCACTAGGAAATGTATCACGATACTCAGTAAAACCCAAAATCGATTCTATGGCATATCCGTATGCGGCAGACAGTATCCCGGTTTTCGCACCCTCTTTTTTAACTGCATTTATCGGGTTAAGAACTCTTATGTCAATATCCTTACTTGCCTCCCTCGCCATTTCTCGTATGGAAGCATGAATAAATTCCAGGGGCAATCCATCTACGACTCTCTCGTTAAAAAGCCTGAATAAGTCCCCCATTTCAGCGCGTCCGTCCTTAACCTCCCTGTACTTTTCCTCAAGAAGGCATTTGGTTTTCAAAAGACGTACCAGTCCTATCACGGCACTGGGACTAAGATGCTTTGATCTGTTTATCAAAAGCCTCTTGTAATTAGTTAGTATCCTAACATGTGTCCTCTGCTCATCAACTGGCCTGTAGAATGTTCCGTTGACGTCAGACACTACGCTTTTTTGCATTTCATCACATGCGCGTTATATTATACCCACTGCAAATTTATATGGCCGACACACCACATAGATAAAAACGAGCATCAAACAGGGCAATCGGAATAGCTACTTTCACAATATCTTCGCGCATGCTTTTCTCACTTTCTCGACCTTCTCCCTGGGGCATGCCACAATGAGCTTGCGCCGCGTTTCCTCGGACTTGCGAAGGGCCTTCACAATCTCCGAGAACTCGCCCAAATCCCTCCCGCCCTCGGCGGTCATTATGCCCGCATTCTCGGGCGCGAAGAGGGAAGGGGGGTCTACAACAACCTCGTATTCGTCAACACCCGCCTTCTTCGCAATCCTCGATGCAAGCTCAACCGCGTCGGTTTTTCCTTTTCCATCCTTCACTTCAACCACGCATGCGCGTTTGTAGAGCCTTCTTTCCCGGAGCCGCTCGGCCAATTTTGCACTTTCGTCATTCCTCATCAGCTCGAGCATCAACCCAGCATCGTCCATTTCGGGAAGTTCTGCGGCATCGAGAGTCCCGCCTTCAATGGCGGCGGTTATGGCCCTCCCGAGCATTGCTGAGGCGATTCGCACCGCGTGGTGCAGATACACGTTCGAGAACATCATGTGGCGCGCAATCAGGAGAGATTCTGCGGGCTCGACCCCGCTCTCGTCAATCACAATCTCGTTGCCCTTCAGCCTGATTGTATTCAGAATCCTGTCCGAATCGATTACCCCGTAGGCGACTCCGGTATACCGCGCGTCCCTGAGCAGGTAATCCAT
>JAPLWU010000142.1 GCA_026396425.1 Microcaldota archaeon
GATTTTGCCGTGAACGCTTATAATTGTTGTCAATGACCGCGGGCTAAAGCCCGCGGCGTGCACACTGGTTGGGCTTTAGGCGCACGCCGCTTCGGAAGGGTGCGCTTACCACCGGTTGAAACCAGTGGCGTGCGCGCACCCGCGGTCATTGTTGGGCGAGTTGCTCGGGAGTGAAAACGCGGATTGCCTTCTGCCGCCTGAAATCCTTGTCATACGTGACAATGCCGTCCGCATGGACCGCGAGCGCGCATGCGACAAAAGGAACGTCGGATTGGTCGATTTTCCCGATTATGGAGTTTGCCTCGTCTATTTCGGCGAGAAGAAGCGATTCCGGCACGACTTCGACGGAGGAGATAGCGGAAGCGAGCACGGTTCTTGCTTCGGCCTCCGAGATGCCGGCTTTTTTGGTTATAAGCTGGAGATGCTGCTCGACCTCGCGAATCGCGTGCTCTGGCGCGAAAAGCTCGTGCCTCCGCAGTACGAGGAACCTGCGGGCCATCGAGTCGCGGATTAGGCTTGCGATTATGATGTTCGTATCGACGACGAGCCTCATAGGCCATACCTTTTCCTGAGCTCTTTTTTCACCTTCGCGTCAACCTCAAGCGCCCCCTCCTTCGTGAGAGCGCTCTTCGAGACGATGGCATCGAGCAGCCTGAGTTTTTCTGTGTGCTCTATTATTGCGCGGCGCGCCACTTCGCTCCAGCGCACTTCGCCGTGCCGCTTCATGAGGTCGTGCACGTCGTCCGGGATGTGGAGGGTTATGTTCGCCATGTGACCACCACATTAATATGTGAAACCACATAAATATAAGTTTTTGCTTTTTCGTTTGCCAGAGCCGTGCGCTTAGGCAATTATTTAAATCCTATTCGCCTAATACCACTTCCCCGTTGGGAGGCGGGTTCGCTTGCGCGCGGTTATCGGAAAGCAACCGTTTGCTAGTGTATTTAACCACGCGGACGCATGGGAGTAATGGCGAATTCAGCAGGCAGATGGGGTAACAGGTAGTGTTCATGGCCGAAGAAGTTATTTCCGTAGTCAAGAAGTTCGATGAGTTTTTCGAGGCGAAGTACAGGGACAGAATCGAGAAGCTCGCGCTCGAATACCCGGAGAAGCGGAGCCTCGACGTCGACTTCAGGGACCTGGAGAAGTACGATTACGAGCTGGCCGACGAACTCGTGCGGAAGCCGGATGCCGTGGCGCCTGCGGCGCGCGAGGCGGTTTCCGGAATGATGGTGGCAAGGGAGGCCTCGGAATTCAAGCCCCACGTGCGCTTCTTCAACCTGCCTGACAGCGTGCTCGTGCAGGATGTGGGCTCGGCCAACATAGACAGGCTCATATGCATCGAGGGTGTGATAACCAAGAGGGCCGAGGTGAGGCCGCGCGTGAAGATAGCGGTCTACAAGTGCGCGAGATGCGACGCGGTGCAGAAGTTCGAGGTAACCAAGAACATGCGGCCCCCGGACGTGTGCGAGTCGTGCAAGCGCAGGGCGCTCTCGCTCGTGGAGGAGGACTCCTATTTCGTCGATTTGCAGAAGGCCGAGGTGCAGGAGCTGCTCGAGCGCCTGAGGGGCGGCGCGCCGGCCAGCCACATCGAATTGTGGCTCGAGGACGACCTCGTGAACATGATAATACCCGGCGACAACGTAGAGATTACCGGCGTCCTGAGGATAAGGCCGCCAATCAAGGGGAAGGGCGACGCCTACTCGAAATACATCGACGTCATGCACGTGGAGAGGGTGCAGAGGGAGTTCGAAGAGGTCGAGATAAGCAGGCAGGACGAGGAGGCCATAATGGAGCTTTCCAAGACGAAGGACATTTTCGAAAGAATCGTTGCGTCAATGGCGCCTTCAATCTACGGGCATACGGAAATCAAGGCCGGGGTGGCGCTCCAGCTTTTCGGCGGAACTTCGGACAAGGAGCTGCCCGAGGGGGGCAGGATAAGGAGCGACATCCACATACTTCTGATTGGCGACCCTGGCGCAGCGAAGACCCGCATTTTGCAGTATGTCGTCGAGCTGGCGCCCAAGAGCATATACGTGAGCGGAAAAAGCGTGACCGGGGCAGGGCTTACCGCGGCAGCCGAGAGGGACGAGTTGAGCGAGGGCGGATGGACGCTCAAGGCCGGGGCGCTCGTGCTCGCGAGCGGCGGGATGGCCGCAGTCGACGAGTTCGACAAGATTGACGAAAATGAGAGGGCGGCAATGCACGAGGTCATGGAGAGCCAGACCGTTTCAGTCGCAAAAGCCGGCATAGTCGCCAAATTCAAGGCCAAAACTTCCATATTGGCCGCCGCCAACCCGAAGTTCGGGAGGTTCGATCCAAACCAGCTGCCAGCCGAGCAGTTCAACATTCCCCCAACCCTTCTTTCGCGTTTCGATTTGATATTCCCTGTCCGCGACGTCATGGACGAGGAGAAGGACAGGAAGCTCGCCGATTACATACTCAATACTCACGAAGCAGCGACGAGGAAGGGAACCCCGCCGGCGACCGATGTGGCCATAATCCAGAAGGACTTGCTTAGGAAGTACATCGCCTATGCGAGAAAGAACGTGAGGCCGCGCCTCACGCCAGTGGCCATGGACAAGATAAAGGAGTACTACGTGGAGATGAGGAAGCTGGGCGCGAGCCAGGGAACAGTGGCGATTACCCCGCGGTACATAGAAGGCCTGATACGGTTAAGCGAGGGCAGCGCCAAGGCGAGGCTGAGCGAGCTGGTAGAGCTCGAGGATTCGGACAGGGCGATAAGGCTCACCGACTTTGTGATGAGGCAGATCATGACGGACAGGGAGACCAACAGGATAGATATCGACATAATAGCGACAGGGCAGCCGAAGTCGAGAGTCGAGAAGGTCAACATGCTGCTCAACGTCGTGAAGGAGCTCCAGAAGGAGTTCGACCTTGTCGAGATATCGAAAGTCGTGGAAGGGGTCAAGGAGTACGACATGGACGAGATGACCGCGAGGAGGCTCATCGACGACCTGCTCACCAAGGGCGACCTGTTCAAGCCGAAGCCCGGCTTTATAAAGATAGTGAGGCAGTACGAGTGAACAACCTCGGCCGTAAGCACCGCAAGCGATGCGTTGCGGCCGCACCGAGGTTGTTCAGTGAGGAGGGATGCTGGCGATGAGATCCGAAGTGAAAGCAGTAATGATGATGTTCCTGGTCGTCCAGCTCCTCGGCCTTCTCGTTGGCGCGAGGCTCGTCCAGGCCTCCCAGTTCGACGAGGAGCTTCAGAGCCTCAACGTGGCGCCAGGAGGCGCTTCTGCCGAGGTTTCGAGTTCGGCCTACTTTATAATCGCCGTGGTCGCGGGAGCGGTATTCCTAATCGTGCTTTTCAAGTTTTACAGGGGCGTGATGGCATTCCGGCTGATAGAAGCCATGGTGATATTCATCTCGTCGAATATCGTTTTCTACATGCTGCTCTACGGCCATCCCCTCGCCGGCCTTGTCTCGCTTTTGCTCGCGGGCCTGCTGACCGCGGCCAAGCTCGCAAGGGCGTCCTTCAAGAACACGGCGGCAGTCATCGCGAGCGCGGGAGTGGGGGCCATATTCGGGTTCTCGCTTGACCTGCTGCCTGCGGTCCTGCTCGTGATTGCGCTCTCGGTTTATGACATTCTGGCGGTTTTCGGGACGAAGCACATGCTTGTGCTCGCGAGGGAGCTTGACAAGCGGGACATGTCTTTCTCGGTGAGCGTGAGCGGCAGGAGCACGAAAGCAGCCAAGCCCCACCACGTGCCGGGCGCGAGCCCGGACAAGGAGAAGCCGAAGGAGCTGGAGGAAAAGACGCACCTCGAACTCGGGACGGGCGACATGACGATTCCGCTCATGCTCGCGGTTTCATCCTACAAGCTTTTCGGAATCGGGGGCGCCTTCGCAGTCATAATCGGCTCAAGCCTGGGGTTGTATTTCGTGCTCGAATACGTTTTCAGGAAGAGGACTTTCCTGCCCGCGCTCCCGCCCATTTCGTTCTTCGCGCTTCTGGCGCTCGGGATTTTGATGGTTGCCGGAGTGTGAGTCCAGGGATGATGGAGGAGGATTGAATGAGAAACGTGCAAATTGCGATTCTGGCGATAATCGTCGTATCGTTCGCTCTGGGGGCCTACGTTTATCCGGGTATGCCCGGGCGGATGGCCTCGCACTGGAACGCGGGGGGCGAGGTTGACGGCTACATGCCCAAATTCTGGGGAGTTTTCCTCATGCCAATAATTTCGGCCGGGCTCGCCGCGCTGATGCTCGCGCTGCCGCTCATCGACCCGCTGAGGGCCAACATAGAGAAGTTCAGGGACCATTACGAGAATTTCATCGTCCTCATGCTTGCATTCATGTTGTACGTGTATGTGCTTACTCTGCTCTGGAACTTCGGCATAAAATACAATTTGCCGGCGCTTCTCGCCCCCGCTTTCGGAATTCTTTTCTATTATGTTGGAGTGCTCATGGGGCACGCGAAGAAAAACTGGTTCATCGGAATAAGGACTCCGTGGACGATGAGCAGCGAAAAGGTGTGGGACAGGACGCACGCGCAGGGCGCGAAATTGTACAAGGCGGTCGGAGTGATTTCGGTCCTGGGCGCGCTGGCCGGGAGTTACGCGATATTTTTCGTGATAATCCCGGTGATTGCCGTTTCCGTCTGGCTGTTCGTTTATTCCTACCTCGAATACGGAGAGGAGAAACGAACGGGAAGGGGGAAAAACCGCTGACAGGGAAGGGTTTTTTAATTCGAGGCGCGAGAGTAGTAGGGAGCGCAACCGTGGTGTTTTGAGATGGAATACGACAAGATGCTTGAGAGGGCATACGAAAAGATGCCGAAGAAGACCGGCAGCGGGGAGAGGTTCGAGATTCCGGTTGCGGATTCGTTCATACAGGGCAGCAAGACGATGGTCAAGAATTTCGGCGCGATATGCGAGACGCTGCGGAGGGACCCCCAAGACGTCGCGAAATACATGTACAGGGAGCTGGCAATTCCCGGCAACGTCGAGGGCGGCAGGCTCGTGCTGCACGGCAAGTTCAGCGCGAGGATACTCAACGAGAGGATAAAGAACTTCACCGAATCTTTTGTTATTTGCAAGGAGTGCAGGAAGCCGGACACGAAGCTCTCCGAAGGGGGCCGCGGCGTCAAGACGCTCGTGTGCGAGGCGTGCGGGGCCAAATCGCCCGTGAGGATGCATTGAAGTTTGGGAGTGCGGGTCGGAACGCGCAGGCGCCGGGCCGAATCGTCCGCAATTATTCATTGAGGTGCGTTGATGGTTGAAGAAGAAGTAATGGGAAGGATGCGCATACCGAGGAGCGATGAGATAGTCGGCACGGTGGAAGCGATGGTCGGCGGCAGCAGGATGGTCGTGAGCTGCAGCGACGGAAAGGAGCGCACGTGCAGGATTCCGGGCAAAATCAGGAGAAGGATATGGGTTAAGGAGGGCGACACCGTCATAGTCAAGCCCTGGTGCATCGAGGGCGACAAGAAGGGCGACATCATGTGGCGGTACACAAAGCTCCAGGCCGGCTGGCTCAGGAGGAAGGGCCACATAAAGTAAAATAGCCAAAGTAGCGCGTGGTTTTTGCATGGCCAGAATGCTTTCGAAGAGGAAACGGCCCAAGAGGGAGGAAAAACAGTTTTACGAGCGGCCCAAGCTGGAGTCAAGCGTATTCGACAGGCCGACCATGCTCATCCTGAGCGGTTTCATAAAGAGGGGAATAATCGACAGCCTGGATTATCCGATGGCCACCGGGAAGGAGGCCGACGTTTTCAGGGCCACTTTGGGAGACGGATACCGGGCGGTGAAGATTTACAGGATTGACACGGGCAACTTCCAGAAGATGCAGGATTACATGACGGGCGACCCCAGGTTCTCGAAAGCAAGAAACAAAAGGAACGCCATATTCGCCTGGGCGAGGAAGGAGTTCAGCAACCTCAGGCTCTGCGCAGAAATCGGGGTGAACGCGCCAAAGCCGTACGCATTCAAGAAGAACGTGCTGGTCATCGAGTTTCTCGGCGAGGGCGGGATACCCGACTCGAGCCTCAAGGAAATCGGGAGCGAGAATCCCGAAAAGGATTTGGAGACTATTCTCGGTTATATGGGGAGAATGCACAGGGCGGGATTCGTGCACTCGGACCTGAGCGAATACAACATACTCATGCACGGGGACGAGCCGTACATAATAGACGTAGGGCAGGCCGTCGCTCTTGCGCACCCAAAATCGCGGGAATTCTTCGAGAGGGACGTGAGGAACCTGCTCCGCTACTTCTCGAAATACGGGATAACAAGGGATGCGGAAAAGGAGATGGAGAGGATAACGGGCACGGGATGACGAACGCGAAGCCAAACACACGCCCTCGAAACTCGGAGGCTTGCGCGCCTCCTGTTCGCTGACTCCAGCCTGTTCTGCAACGAGTTTGGCGTCGTCTTCGGCCGACTTCCGCTCGTCCTCGCCCGCTTTAGGCCTCGTTTTCGCATCGCCGCTTATCTGATAAGTTCGCTGGCCCTGCATCTCGATTTCCATGACCTGCGGTGAGTCGATTACAACGTCCTCGCCCTCGCACTCTATAACCACGCGAGAGGCCTTGAGCTCCCTGTTCTTTATGCCCATCTGGCCCATCATCCTTTGGAGCTGCCTCGGGTTCATGCCAGGGAGCATGCAAAACACCAGCGAATTCCGCAAATCCGGGGATGCCCAATCATCCGCGGACTTCGGTCTTCATTACCTCGATGCGCCTGGTTGGCGCTATCTTCTTCACGCGCTTGAAGGCGCGCGCCGAGAACCTGCCGAATAGGAATTCCTGCTCGAGGTCCTGGAAATTCATCTCCTTCGAGCGTTCGGCCAGCTCGGCGGCGAGCTCCTTCCGGATTGCCGTGCGTGCCGGGCCGCGGACCTTGAACGAAGTGTAGGCGACGAGCTTGCACCTCACCTTCACCCCGTCCTTCGTCTCGACGTCGGAGACGAGGTATATGATGTTCCTGCCGCGCCTCACCAGCGTGCGCAGGTAGCCGCGCGAGACCTCGTGGCCCACGAGCATCGTATAGGCGGCCTTGCCCTTGACTTCGGAAATCCTGAACTTGAGCGATATGTAGGAGTGGCTAAGTTCGCCGTCGAGCTCGCTCAGCGCGATGCTTATCTTCCTGTTTACGAGCGAGCGCTCTTCTGAAGTCGGAACGGTCCCAAACTCCATCGAGTCGAACATTGGCGGCGCGTATAGCGTATACCACTGCTTTGTCTTCCACTTGTCAGTTCCCTTCTTCTTGACCAATCAAACACCTCATTTCACGAGCAGCGCCGCCGTCTCGGGCTTGTACTTCCAGCCCTTGGGCAGGTTGCCGACCCTCGAGTGGTAGCGCACGAGCCGCTTTATCTTCGACTCGATATGAATTAGCTTGGTCTTGTTGTGGACGTCGGCATGATTCTTCTCCATGTGCTTCCGCATGCGCATTGCGCGCCTGATCAGGTCCATGAGGCCCTCCGGGTATTCCGGCTTCCTTCCGCCCTCCTCGAGAATCGTTACAATCGTCTTGCCGGTTATGTTGCGGACGCTCGGAACCCCGTAAGTGTCCCTGAGCCTCTGGCCTATTGCCGCTGACGAAAGCCCTTCCTTTGAAAGCCTGAGAACGAGCTCCTCGACCTCCGCATGGGATATCGTAACCCAGGCGGGAACCACCT
Source organism: Microcaldota archaeon (assembly GCA_026396425.1). Classification (GTDB taxonomy): domain Archaea; phylum Micrarchaeota; class Micrarchaeia; order Burarchaeales; family JAKAKT01; genus JAPLWU01. The sequence goes on from JAPLWU010000142.1 coordinate 7,648, forward strand.
TGCTAATGGGCCTTCTCGAGCCCGACTTGCCCTTCTTTTTCGAATGCATTTTCGCCATTCAATCCCTCTTTGACTTCGCGAGCCAAAATGCCAATTTTCTCAGCGCGAGCGCGCGATGTGATAGCGTTTCCTTGAGTTCCGGGGCCTGCGCGAACGTTTTCGAATGCCCTTCTGGAATGAATATCGGGTCAAAACCGAACCCGCCCTGGTCCGTCTCCTTTTCAGCTATTCTGCCCGGGCATTTTCCTACGAACAGCTTCGCCCTCTTGCCATCGCGGAAGGCGACCGCGCCGACGAAAACCGCCCGCCTGTCCCTGACGCCTTTCATGAGCCTCAGAACGCCCGCATTACCGAGCTTTGATTTGACCCAAGCCGAATAGGGACCGGGAAAACCACCGAGAGACGTTATGAAAAGGCCGGAGTCCTCGACGAAAAGCGGCTTTCCAAAGCGCGAGAAGGCCTCCTCCGCCGCATGGCGGGCCACCGTCTCGCAATCTTCCGCCCGCACCTCGCCAATTCTGGCGACGCGGTGCTCTATTATTACGCCGTATTCTTTTAAAATGCTTTCGGCCTCGGAGAACTTGCGCCCGTTCGAGGTCACGAACAGCAGTTTTTTCATGGAGTGGGGTATGGGTGAAGGGATTTAATAATCAATCGCGAAAAAATATCGTGGGAAACATGAACAAAATCCTTGCCCTCGCCCTCGTCGCCATCTTCGCCATGTTTTTCGGCTGTTCGAGCACTGGAGGTGCGCGCACGGCAACGGCCACCTTGCCCGATGGTTTCGTCATTAGCGCAGAAATTGCCTCAACTCCGAGCGAACGGGCGGCGGGATTGATGTATCGAACCGAGTTGTGCGAAAACTGCGGAATGCTTTTCGTATTTGGGGATGAAGGCAACTACCCTTTTTGGATGAAGAATACGGAAATCCCGCTTGACGTAATATACGTTGACGGCCAATTCGTTATAGTCGATATTTGGGGCAACGCGCAACCGTGCAAAACCGAAGTTTGCCAGAGCTACCCGCCAAAAGCCAACGCAAAATACGTGCTAGAGGTTAATGCAGGAGTCGCGGAAAAGCACGGAATACGCGAGGGAACAAAAATGTCCTTACTTTTCGACTCGAATTGAAAATTGGTTCTGTTTATTTTTCGACCCGAACGGAGATTTCCCCCTTGCTTGCCGAGATTTCCTTTGCCCTGCCCACCGCCTTTATTTCCTCCTCCATTTCCGGCAGGTGGGCGAGCAAGTCCTCGGGCATTGCGATTATTGCGCGCGAGATTTCCGCGTTGAGAGGCATTTTGTTTTCCGCCTTGAAGCGCCTTATTCCCGAAAGGATGGAGTTCAGGGCGGTGCCCGCCTTCTCCGCCTCCTCGTCTATTTCATTTTCGTCGGCGGGAGGCCAGGCGGAGAGGTGTATGCTCTCGCCCTTCTCCGCGAAAACATGCGAGTAGATTTCTTCCGTCGTGAAAACTACTACCGGAGAGAGGAGCTTGAGCGAGGAGAGCAGAACCTTGCGGAGAACGCGCTGGGCCGCGGCCTTGCCTGCCCCACCGTATTTCTCGGGCTGGTAGAGCCTGTGCTTCACTGCTTCGAGGTAGTGGTCGCAGAACTCGTGCCAGAAGAACTCGTAGACGGCCGTTATGGCGGCGTGGAAATCGAAATTCTCGTACGCCTCCGTGCATGCCTTTGTCGTCTTGGCGAGGCGGCTGAGCATCCACATGTCTATGGCGCGGAGTTCTGTTGGCTGGCCTTCGTCGTAATCCAATGTCGAAGTTTCAACGAAGAGCGAGGCGTTCCAGAGCTTGTTGATGAAGCTCTGGGCGAAATCGACATCTTTGTATATGAACGGCCTGTCCTTCGCGAGCGCGCCGCTGAGCGCTGCCCACTGCCTGACCGCGTCGCCGGAGTATTTCTCCACGAGGCTGTCCGGCGCAATCACGTTATTGAGCGACTTGCTCATCTTTTTCCCGTCCGGGGCGAGCACGTTGCCGTTGAGCAGCAGTTCCCTGAACGGGGCCTTGCCGGTGAGCATGAGGCACCTGTAAACGGTGTAGAAGGCCCAGGTCCTGATTATCTCAGTTCCCTGCGGGCGCAGCGAGATTGGGTAGATGCGAGCGTGAAACTCGCTGTTATCAGGCCAGCCGGATATGATGAGCTGGGTAATCGAGGAGTCGGCGCAGCAGTCGCACGTGCTCGTTTCCGGGGTCAGCTTTCCCCCGCATTTGCATTTTTTCTCGGACATCTCCGGCGGGTTGGCTGGCAGCTCCTCGTATTTGGCAGGCAGTATTTCTCCGCACTTTTCGCAGTACCAGAACGGGATGGGCGTCCCGAATACCCTCTGCCTCGAAATCACCCAGTCCCATTCGACGAACCGGGCCCAGTCTATGAAGTATTGGATTGTGAATTCCGGGACCCATTTCATGCTCTTGCCGGCATCGATTATTTTCTCCTCGAAGCCCTTGAGCTTGGCGAACCACTGGTTCGAGAGCAGGAGTTCCACCGGCTTCTTGCACCTGTCGTGCACCTTGATTATCTGCTTGAGGGGCTCCTGGCGGGCGAGCTTTCCCTCGGCGTCGAGGTCCATGAGGAGCTTCGTCCTCGCCTCGGCCGTCTTGAGCCCGTTGTATTTGCCGGCGTTGATTAGCCTGCCGTGCTGGTCCATTGCCTTTATGATTGGGAGGTTGTGCCTGTAAGCCCAGACGACGTCGGTTTTGTCCCCGAAAGTGCAGACCATGACTACGCCCGTGCCGAACTCTTTGTCCACATCGGGGTCGGCCATTATGGGGACTTTTTTTCCGAGAGGAGTCGTTGCCTCCTTGCCCTGAAGGGAGTTGTACCTCCCGTCATTTGGATGGACGAAAACGGCAACGCACGCGTGCAAATATTCTGGGCGGGTCGTGGCTATCAGCAGCTCCTTCCCCTCAACTTCGAAGCGAAGGTAGCTTAGAACAGTTTCCCTCTCGATTTCATTTGTTTCGGCCTTTGCGATGGCAGAGCCGCAGTTGGGGCACCAGAAGACGGGATGCTCGGCGCGGTAGAGCAGCTTCTGCTCGTACATCTTGAGCAGCGAGTATTGCACGCGCCTGTGGTAGTCCTGGTCCATCGTGCGGTATTCGTAGCGCCAGTCGGGCGAGAGGCCGAGCGAAAGCATCTGGCCCTTCATTCGCTTTATGTATTCGCCCGTCCACTCGACGCACTTGGCGCGGAATTCCTCCCTGGGAAGGTTCCTTCCGTATTTGGCCTCCACCTTGACCTCGGTCGGAAAACCCTGGCAGTCCCATCCCTGCGGGTAGTAGACGTTGAAGCCCCGCATCCTCTTGTACCTCGCAACGAAATCGAAATAGGCGTAGGAGAGGACATGGCCCATGTGGAAATCGCCGCTCGTGAATGGCGGTGGAGTATCGAGCGAGTAAAGTTCCCTCTTCTCATCCTTCTCGTCGAAATTGTAAGTCCCGTCGGCTAGCCATTTGTCCCTCCACTTGGCCTCGATTGCGCGGGAATATTTGTCAAGAGCCATTTCATCGCTTCCATTTCCTCGTTCCCATTTCATCGCTTCCATTTCGCCTCTTCGAATGTTCATTTCCTCGCGTTTATTTCGAGCGAGTATTTGCCAAAGATCACGAATGCGCCTCGCCGTTCTCATCCGAATTTTTGCCAATTTCCTTGCTCTCTTCCTGTTCCTTGTCATCTCCCTGTTCCTTGCCCTCTTCCTCTTCGCAGTCCTCGAGCCTATAAACCTTTCTTCTGGACCCGAGGTCGCCGAAAGTCATTCCGTCCTTGCCGGCAATCGTTTTCACGCCCGTTGCCTCGGCGATGAGCTGGGCATCAACCTCGGCCGGTTTCCTTACGAAAGCGGCGCCAAGGTGCGAGAGTATGACTGCGCCGGGCTTCGCCTCCCCTATGAGTTTTATCGCGGTATCGGTCGAAAGGTGGTCCGGTATTCCATTGTCTTTTGGCTTGAGGTTGTTGACCACGAGATATCGGCAGCCCGCGAACTGAAGGCCTACCCCGGGAAAATATTCCGTATCGCTCGTGTAGCCGATTTTCTCGCCGTCCATTTCGAGCACGAAGCCCACGCATGTCGGGTCGTCGTGCTTTGTTTTCGTTCCTGTGAACTTCACTCCCGCAACTTCGACGCTTTTTCCAGCGACAAGCGCCATCGCGGACTCCAATTTTGACAGGTGGTATTTCGAGATTGGCCTCTCATCGTTCATTCCGTCCACGACCGAGGCGCCTGCCACGAGCGCTCCCCTTTTCCTGAGCGCCACGCCGGTCATCGCTTCAATCATCAAATTGGCATCATTGCAGTGGTCTATGTGCGAATGCGAGACGAAGAGAACGCCGAGCCTGGAAGGGTCCTGCCTGAAGCGCAAACTTCCGGTGAGCGCGCCGGGCCCCGGGTCGACGTGCACGCTAACGCTGCCGTTTATCCTGAACCCGCCAGTCCCGCGGAACTGCTTGACGAGGTTAATCCTGCCTCCGCCGGTCCCTATCATCACTATCTGCATGCTTAAGATTTGGGGGAAAAAGGAATAAAACACTTAGTTATTTTATGGCTTCGTGGTTGGAGCGCTTCCTATGGTTGCAAGCGGAACGGATTGCCATATTTTCCTATGAGCGGGACGAAAACTACCGACAGAACGTCGCGCGAATTGAGTTGGCCCTTGCTTTTCTCGACCAGCGTTAGCTCCTGGAAGAACGAACCGCCAACCGGAATTACGAGTTTGCCCTGTTCGGCAAGCTGTTCGAGCAGAGGGGGAGGGAGTTGCGGTGCCGCCGCAGTGACTACGATGCGGTCAAACGGCGCCGCTCTTGGCAAGCCCTCGGTTCCGTCTCCGAAAATAATTTGGACGTTTCGCAAATTCGTTTTCGCCAGATTGTTTTTTGCGAATTCATAAAGCTCCGGAATTCGCTCAATCGAAAAAACTTTTCCCTTCTCGCCGGCAAGAAAACCGAGGAGCGCGGCCTGCCAGCCGCTGCCAGCCCCGACCTCCAAAACCTTCATGCCCCCGCGGACTTCGAGAAGTTTGGTCATTAATGCGACCACTCCGGGCGCAGAAATTGTCTGGCCCTTCATGAGCGGGAGAGGCGTGTCCAGATAGGCGGATGGCATTTGCGAGGGGGGGAGAAAGAGGGCGCGGTCGATTTGGCGCATGGCTTCTGCAACCCGCCCGTCGGCATAGCCCTCGCGCAAAAGCGAGTCAATCATCCCCTCGTTTTTTGGATTAATTTTTCCATCGTTTTGGCCACTTTTCACGTTAAGAAAAGCGGCCTCTTAAAGTATATAAACTTAATATACGAATTAATTTTGTGGAAACTGTTAGGATACCCTCCGAAAGGGTGGGAGCTCTGCTCGGCAAGGACGGCGCGACCAAAAGGCAAATCGAAAAGGCCTGCAAGGTCCACCTAGAGGCGGACCGGGAAGGCGGCGTTGAGATAAGTGGCGAGCCGCTGGAGGAGTGGAAGGCCTGCGAAGTCGTGAGGGCCATAGGCAGGGGCTTCGGCCCGGGGCGCGCCATGACGCTTCTCAAGGAGGGCGTTTACTTCAAGATAATCGACCTCAAGCAGATATTGGGGACCGAGAAGAGGGTGATGAGGCACAAGGGCAGGATAATCGGGAGGAACGGACGGACGAGGGCAATCATCGAGGATATGAGCGGCGCTTATGTTTCCGTCTACGGCAATACTGTCTCTGTGATAGGGGGCCTCGGGGAGCTCGCAATAGCCGAGGATGCGATTGAGAAGATGATCAACGGCATGCCGCACGCCGCGGTTTACACAATACTCGAGAAGGGAAGGAGAAGGATGAAGGAAGCGGAACGCAAACTATGGATATGAAGGGGCTCGATAAGCTCGGGGATTGGATGAGGACGCAAAATCCGGATATGACTGAGCCCGGTGAGTGAAGGAGGAAAGAGAACCGTGAATTTGACGGGGTTCGGGAAGCTCCGAAAATGTGGCGAGGAAAGGAAGCTCCGGATTTGGCGCGGCCCGAAGCTCTGGGAGAGGAGGAGAAACAGGCAATGATTGCGATTCGATTGGGAGGCATGGGACGCGGCGAGGAGCGAAGAAAAAGCGGGTTTGATTTGTTTCTGGTGATTGGATGGGCGAGGAAGCAAAACAGCAGGATTCCAAAGTGAACGAGTTGACTGCGAAGCAGCAGGGAACCGGCGGGATGGAGGAGGAGAACGCCGCGAACAAGGCGTTCAGCGAGTTCAGGGAGCATTCCGTGGCCGAGTTCTTCAAGAAGAACAGGCAGATGCTCGGCTTCTCGGGCAGGACGAGGTCGCTCACGACGATTGTGCACGAGTACGTGACCAACAGCCTCGACGCCGCAGAGGAGGCGCGCATAGCCCCGGACGTATACGTCAAGCTGGAACTGCTTCCCAACGAGCATTACAAGGTTACTGCCGAGGATAACGGCGTGGGGATACCGAGAAAGCACGTTGGAAAAGCACTCGCCATGATGCTCGCGGGGACCAAGTTCCACAGGTACATGCAGCAGAGGGGCCAGCAGGGAATCGGGGCGAGCGGCTGCACGATGTTCGCCCAGATAACCACCGGAACGCCCGTAAAAGTCATGTCAGGAATCGGCGACGGAAGGGCGTATGAGTGCGAGCTGAGCATCAACCTCAAGACCAACGAGCCGGTCATGACGAACTTCAAGGAGATTTTCAGCAATTACCGGGGATTGCGGGTGGAGGCCGAGTTCGCGGAAGTGAAATACGACAAGAGCGACAAGGGCGTTTACGAATATTTGCGAAGAACCGCAATGGCCAACCCCCATGCGCAGATAATCTTCGTGGACCCGTTCGGCGAGAAGATTGTCTTCCCCCGCGCGTCAGACAAGGTGCCAGTCAAGCCGAGGGAGATTCTCCCGCACCCGCTCGGAATCACCACCAACGACCTGGTCGAAATGGCGAGGCACAGCAAAGCGAGGAAAATAACTTCGTTCCTGATGAGCGAGTTCTCGCGCGTGAGTTCCGCCAAGGTGAAGGAGCTTGACGAAATGCTGAATGCCGGCAAGGAGAAGGACGGCCCGGAATACGTGAACTTCGAGAAAAAGCCCT
>JAPLWU010000065.1 GCA_026396425.1 Microcaldota archaeon
TGGGATTGCTGGAGATATAGTGGGGGATGCTTCCAAAACTCCCGCAGCTTCCTGGGACAAAAAGTATGTGGCCGCCTTTGTTGCCGAATATTTCGTCTGGGAAGCTATCACTCAGGTTAAAGCTATGTCCCCTGAAAGAGACTATGAGGTTTGGGTTTTCACCGAGTTTTTTTCTTATGAAATCCTGGTTCGCAGGCCCGTTCTTGCCTCTGAAGAGCGTTATTCTGGCTTCATTTGTTTCGTAAATCAGCTCGCCATTTTTTCCTTTTGCCGGGTTCGGGCAGTACTTCTCGGCCCATTTCTTAGTCAGGTCCCAGTGGAACTCCGTTTCTTCCCTGTCAAAAACCTGTAAAATCCTGAGCTTCCCATCGACAACATAGTTCTCGCGGTTGAAATACGACTTCTTGTCTGGCTTGCTTGGCGCATGGAGCAAAAAGTCCAGTGCGAAGAAAATTTTATTCTCATCATCACTTTTTGACCTCTCTTCTCTAAGTGCTGAAAACCTGGATTCCAGCCGCTTCTCAAATGGTTTGGCTATCGCCTTCGCTCTTCTTGCCTTGGTCCAGCAGTTGGCCAGAATGAAGAAGTAGCCGGAATCGAATTCAGTTGCACTTAGCGGCGCTAGGAGAGTCTTGAGGATGTTCTTGACACCGGAATCGCTTAGCAGAGAATCCTGTCTGCCGTAAAGACGGTCGTAGGTGATTGCCCTGAAGAGAAAGTTCCTGCCGAGCTCGGTTTCGAATAAACGGTATTTCTCGAACAAATCGCTTACTGTTCCAGTCCCAAGACTGTTCTTCAGTCTGTCAAAAAGCAGGTGATTGGAGGACGTGAAGAAATATTCCGGATTGCTCGCGAGAATGGCAAAAACCTGGGTATCCGATAGGGTCTTCAGATAGGCTTCGCGCCTGGTCGGTTGGTTGTGCAAATCGTCAAGAGGCCTGCCGATTTCCGTGGCAATTGGGTCCATTGACATTACGGCAAAGACCAGGTCGTTTAATCCGATTTTTCCCCTGCAATACTCGATGAATTTACTTCTGATTTCACTGTCCATATAGACTGTGTCTAGGATGTAGCCGGCTCCGCCGACTTTTGCGATATTGCCCATGGCCTTAATCACGAGTTCGTGGTCTTGAACAAAGAGCTTCCATACATCCAGGGTTTGGACTGCCCGAAATCCCAGAACAGACCTTTCTTTTAAGGTTCTTGCCAGCTCAACAAACCAGTCGCGGTGTTGCTCAAAGTGGGATGCGCGGACGTCAAGGTCCTCGAATGCATCGAATGCCTCAAGTCCCTCGAATGGGTGGCGGGAGTAGGCTGCTTCTCCGGCATACTTCGCTATTTCAAGAAGCTCATTGGGGTATTTCAAAAATAGCGTGGCCGGCCCGGCCCATTCAAGAGCCCCACGTGCCCTAGGAAAAGCACTTTTTGAGTATTCCTTAAGTTTGAGAAGGGCCTCCTTCATATTTTCCGCGCTTTTTCTCGGATTACTCGAATTAGTTATTGCATATACCAAAGCATCCGTGCAATCTGGCCCCAAAAACCGCCTGATGCCGGCTTCGCTTATGTCAGTAAGCTTAGTCGTCTCTTGCTTACTTGGGGCGGATACGTTTGCGATAGGCATGCATAAACTATGCCCGGGCGAGTTAAAATAAGTTTCAGTGGGAGATGCTCAATCGTAAATTCCCATTCGGACCGCCTCGCATGCTCCCTCGAGGCATATGCATCTTCCTTCCCCGCAGTCGAGCAGTGTTTCGCACGAGAGAGTGCAGGCGATTCCGGAGCAGATTGGGGCCTCGCGCTTGAGGACGCACTCGCTCGGGTGGCAGCACGTGGCCGGAACGCAGTCGGAATCGTCGTAGCAGTCGAAAGAGCCGGAGGGGAGGACTATTTCGAACTGGTGGGAGTACGCCCTCGTTTTTTGGCCGCTTTCATCCGCGTAGTAGGTGAATGCTAGCCTGTAGGTGCCGGGTTTCTCGGGAGTGAAGCAGGATTCGCCAACCGTGTACTGGAAGGTCGCAGACGCCCCTGTTGGAAGCTCCTTGTTCTTTTCGAAAGAGCAATCGACCATGCACTTGATAACCTCTGCTTCCTTCCAAGACCTGGCATCATAAACCTCGAACACGAAGGGAGTGAAACATGAATCATCGTAAAATACGCCCGGACCGAGGTTCTTTACGGTCACTTCCAAAGTGTCGCCAAGTTCATAAGCGCGAGAATCCGTTGAGATGAAAAAATATTCCGGTTCTGGCCCACCAGCTATCTCGAATTCCTGCGAGTAGGCTTTTTGGAGATCGGAGGGGTCGTAGGAAGCGATTAGGCTTGGGTCTTGCAGGTAATAATAGAAAACCGCTCGGTACGTGCCGGGCAAAGTGGGCGCGTTGCAGAAGCTAATCGAATAAGTGAAACTTATGGACTCGCCGTTTTTAAGCTCGCGTGGCGGGCCTAAGACGCCCAGCGGGCATAGCCCGAGGTTTTCGGAACGCTTCCACTCCCCATTCTCGTAAACTTCGAAATAGAATGGTTCGAAGTTTTGGCCCCATTCGTACCAAATGCTCGTGCCGAGATTCTCGACTGTTACGTTAATCGAGTCGCTCATTTCGTAATTTCTCGAATCCGTGGAAACGAAAATCTTGTCAGAACCCCCGGACGGGTTTGTCTCACGAACGCATCCGAATAATGGGAGGAGGATGACGGCAATTCCGAGCAAAGTAGCATATTTTACGTAATCCATTCAGCCACCCACCTTTGTCACGCTCTTCCCCTTGCGCGTGAGGGAATAAAATACCCATTTCTTCCCGTCGCGCTCGATTTTGTCAACGAGTTCCGCCTCTACCAGCTTGTCAAGGTGCTCGGAAATGGTCGCCTTGCTCTTGCCGAGCTTTCGGCTGAGGTCGGTCGGGGTCCTGTCGCCGTTCGTGAGCTCGCCCAGTATCTGGACTCGCGTGTCGGACGAGAGGGCGCGGTGCATGTCGACCTCGCTGACCTCCGCGCCGGGCCTCCTGCCGAGTGAGAAGACGACTGCTACGAAAAGGAGGACGAGAAGAGCCAGATACGGCACGTAATCAAAAACGGGCGGGGTCGGGGAGGGGGGTGTTGGCTCCGGTCCCGTCGTGGTTCCATTGGTTGGTGCTCCCTCATGGCCTGAGGGAGTGACGAGCACTTGCCCATCGCCGCAAACCCAAACGCGCTCGCCTATTGAAAGGTATTTCGCCATTTCGGGATTCGAAGCGAGCGAGAAGTATTCCGGTGAGCCGAAAGCTACCTCGCGAGGTGCCTCCCCATCTATGCATGCCGTATCCTTCCAAACCCCTCCGATTTGGACGAACGTTTTTCCCTCGACGAATTTGGTTTCGGCAGCATAGGTGGCCGCATCCTGCGCGGACTCTGCGCTCTTGTAGGCGGCGCCTGCGGTAAACGAGTTGGCGATTGCGCCCCAGCCTCCTATGGCCTCTGCAATTCCCACGTCCCGCCTGACCTCATCGCCCTCGGGGGTTGTTGAAACGTAGGAGGTGTAAGGCGAGGGAATCCCGTATTTTATTGCGAGGGTTTTGACTTGCGCAACCAGCTCATCGCTTTCGCCTTCGAGCGCTATCTGGTCTAGCAGATAGCCGACTTTCCTCACCGCCCAAGCTCGCTCAACAAAATAATTCGGAGCGATGAGTTCGCATTTCGTGTTCGTAGGACATGTTTGCTTGTCCGGAAATTCGATTTCGTATTCGTATTTCTTTTCCTCGCCCGCGAGCTTGCCGGAAAGGATTATTGTGTTCGCACCCGAGCCCGAATATCTCCCCGCAATGCTGAGCTGCGAGCCCGAGAAGATGTCGGGGAGGGAGCGGGGGTAAACGTCATAGGCGCCGGCTCCTCCCGCAATTTCGAGCTTTACTTCGGTTAGGAGAGGCCTCGCTATTTTGTCGTAAAAAGAGGAGAGGCTCGCCTCGAGTTCTCCGTCGGAGCGGATGTAAGTGGGAATCCCATCCCCGAATTCGTTCGAAATTCTGTCAATGAGCTCGAAATCCACGTCCGTTCCTACCCCAAACGGGAAGACCTTGAGCGGAACATCCGCAGCTCCGCGAACCGCTTTTATTATTCCTTCGGTGCTGTGGCCGGTGGTGTCCTCCCCATCAGTGAGGATTACGACTACGTGAACCCTTTCGTCGTCAGCGAATTGGCCTTCGGCCATTACCAGCGCGTCGTTTATGTTCGTCGAGCCCGAGGCTTCGAGCGAGCGCGAAAAAATTTGCGCCTTGGCGACCGCTTGCCCTGATGCGGAAGTCAGTTCCTGCGAGTATAGTATTGCATCGCTCGAGAATGTAACTATATTGAAGCGGTCGGCGGGATTGAGCTTGCCGAGCCCGTATTCGAGGGATTTTTTGGTCTGCTCAATCTTCTCCCCGTCCATGCTGCCCGAAAGGTCCATCACATAAACGACGTCTTTGGGCATCTCCTCGCCCGGCTCGATTGTCGGGTAGAGGAAGAGCATGAAGTAACCGTCATCGCTCTCGTGCCTGCTGCCCACCAGCTTGACGTCATACTCGCGCTCGGTAACTCCGTAAAAAAGCTGGAAGTCCCTGTCCGGAATTTCTTTTGAGTAGTAGGTAACGATTGCATTCGAATCCGAAACGCGCTCGACTTTCACGTCGTGAGTCGGGGACATGACGAATCCGATTTTTCCGGGAGCGGTTATGTCAACGGTGATATTGACCGGGTCAATCGGCTTGGTTGTGTATCGCTCGGTGCTCAGCGGGTAGAATAGATAGTAAGTTCCTGCGTTCACTCCCACAAGCTGCTCGTAGGTTATCTGCACGCGAATCCTGCTGCCCCTCGGGATTACGACGTTTGCAGTGAACATTTCGGTACCGGAATACTCGAGAAGAGACGCTTCTTTCCTCTCCAAAACATACTTGTTGTAGATTTCGCGGGCTTCGTCGCTCGACAGGAGCTGGCCCTCGTAAGTCTTGCCATCAACTACGATTTGGAAGTTTTTGACCGTGCCCGAATGGATTGGGAAAATATACTGGCCCTCGATGTCGCGGTATCCGTCATTCTGGAACTCCTGGTCGACATGGACAGTAACGAATTCGTTTTCTATTTTCACGTTTACGTGATGATTTAATATGAGCGGGTACGGGTCATCCTGATGAATGGGCATTATCATGCCGTCCGCAAATGAGACCAGTGAAAGCGAAATAGCCAGCAAGACAAAAAAGGTCAGTTTCCCGAAGTTCATTCAAACCACCCGATAAGCTTACCGAACCATTTATTATATGGGTTGTGGTATTGTTCGGCCGCCACCGAACGATATTTTCAGCACTTTTTTGGGCCGGGTTTTGGCCCGGGTCTGGCCTGATTTGAAAGTTTTTTGCAGGGCGGGTATTTTTTTCGACGGGAGGGGTATTGTTAATAAATGTTGATTTGGAATGTAAATGCGGTTGGAATGGGGAAACTTGCAGGGATTCGATGAAGATTGCCCAAGTGGTGCACTCCTTCCCGCCCGATACGGGGGGAATTGAGGGGCACACGTACAACCTCGCGAAGGGCATGGCCGCCCGCGGGCACGAGGTAACGGTTTTCACCTCGAAACCGAAGGGAGCGAAAAACGATGAATTGGTGGATGGCTTTCGAGTCCGAAGGTTCCCATACATCAATGTCCTCTCGCTTTCTTCGGTTCGAATCATCCCTTTTCTCACTCTTCATCTCCTGAGGGCCGATGCCGACGTCTACCACTCCCACGGCTACGGCTCGCTCCAGCCCTTCTGCGCCGCAGTGGCTGCGAAGATAAGGGGGAAACCCTTCGTCTTCACTTTGCATGGCTACCCGAAGATGGAGGGGCCGATGGCCGTGATGCAGTGGCTCTACAAGAACACGCTAGCTCGCTTTTATTTGTGGGCCGCGAGCTCGGTGATAAGCGTCGCCTCGGCCAACATAACCAACATCGCGGCGGAAGTGGACGGCAGGAAAATCCGCGTCATACACAACGGCGTGGACATGGAAATGTTCAAATGCAAGAACGGGATAACGAAGGCGAAAAACAGGATCGTTTACGTTGGAAGGCTCGACAAGTACAAAGGAATCGATTCCCTGGTTCGGGCATTCGCGCGGATAAAAACCGAATTTCCCGACGCCGAGCTCTCGCTTGTGGGGAGGGATGAGGGGATAAAACAGGAACTCGAGGGGATGGCAAATCAGCTTGGCATTAAAATAAATTTCAGCGAAGCCAACGAAAGCGAAATGCCGAACATTTATGATGATGCGGCTGCGGTCGTTTTGCCCAGCAAGTACGAGGGCATGAGCCTCGTCATATTGGAGGCAATCGCGTGCGAGAGGCCAATGCTCTCCACCAAGGTCGGCGAAGCCCCAAGCCTCTTCAAGGAAGTCTACAGGAAGCACGCGCACCTGCTTCTCTTCGACACCGAGGAGGAGCTCGCCTGGAAGATAAGGGACGTGCTTAAGAACAAGGCGAGGTATGAGGCAATAGCCGCGGGCGCGAGGAAGAGGCTCGTGGAAAAATACTCGTGGGGGATGGTCTGCGACGAAACCCTGAAAGTCTACGAGCGCGTGATGCGCGCGTGAGATTGGTCACACACCCACCACATACCCACATCCGAGCTGGGTTATGCGTGAACGCATGCTCGTCTCGTTGGATGTGAGTATGTGACGCCCGACTGGGTTGGTTTGTGGCCGACGGATAACCGCGCCGAGGAAGGGGGTGTGGGGTGATTTTTTGGCGAAATATTTCGGAACGAATGGGATAAGAGGGAAGCTCGACGAGATGACGCCCGAGTTCGCCTGCAGGATGGCCGCGGCATTCGGGATCTGGTCGGGCCGGGGCAAGATACTCGTAGGCAGGGACACAAGAACGAGCGGGCAGATGCTCTCGAACGCCGTGTGCGCCGGCCTTATTTCGGCCGGCTGCGAGGTCCTGGAGTTGGGGGTCGTGCCAGCCCCGACCGTCGAGCTGATGGTGCACAAACTAGGTGCCGATGGCGCGATAACGATAACCGCATCCCACAACCCGCCCGAATGGAACGCCCTGAAATTCGTCGATTCCAAGTGCATCGCGGTCTCGCCGGAAAGGGGGGAGGGGATAGAAAAAATATTCGAGAAGGCGACTGGAACCGTCGAATGGAACAAGATAAGGGGCAAAACCGCTTACTATGGCGCGATTGGGGAGCACGTCAGCACCATACTCGCAAACGTCGATGCCGAAAGGATAAGGCGCAGGAAGCTCAAGATTGTGCTTGACTGCGGGAACGGAACCGCGGGCCTCATTGCCCCGCGGCTTTTCAGGCAGCTCGGCTGCAGGGTTCTCACGCTCAACGCGCAGCCCGACGGCTTCTTCCCCGGCAGGAACTCCGAGCCCACGCGCGAGAACATACGCGATTTGATTGAAAGCGTGAAGGCCACGGGCGCGGACATGGGCATCGCGTGGGACGGCGACGCGGACCGCGTCATATTCATTGACGAGAAGGGAGGCTACATAATAGGCGACAAGAGCTTCGCCCTCTCGGCAAAGCTTGCAATGCAGAGGAACAGGCGGACCGGCAAGAGGAGCAACACGATTGTCACTACGGTTGCGACCACTGATTTGCTGAAAGACATTGCGCGCGAGTTTGCAGGCGAAGTCGTGTATACGAAGGTGGGCGGACCCTACATCGCTGAAAAAGTCGCCGAACTCAATTCTGTCAGCGGGGGCGAGGAGGCGGGCGGGGTCATCTGGCCCGACGTGCATATCGGCAAGGATGGCATTCTAACGGCGGCAAGAATAGCCGAGGCGGTTTGCGACACGCCCCTCTCCAGGCTTATCGCCTCGCTTCCGCGGTATTTCAACGCGAAGACCAAGATAATGTGCGGGGAGAGGGAGAAGCTCGAGCTCGTCGAGAGGATGAAGCGGGAGGAAGGAAGGGCCGGGAAGGCGACGCTCATCGACGGGATACGCGTGGACTACAAGGACGGGTGGTGCATCATGCGCGCCTCCGGAACCGAGAACCTCGTGCGCATATTCGCCGAGGCGAAAAGCGCGAAGAAGGCCGGGGCGCTCGCGGCGAAATGGAAGAAAAAGGTCGAGGGCTGGATGAGGAACAAAAAGGCGAGCAAGTAACTATTTAAAAATTAGTGGGGATAAAGCATAACCACTAGGTATGACGTAGTATGAATGAGGCATGGCGTGAAAAAATGAAGGAGAAAATAGCTTTCAGCATTGATGCCAAACTGCTCAAGAAGGTCGACTCCATGGTAGACGGGGTGGCCATAAAGAGCCGCTCCCATGCCCTGGAAACGCTCATCCGCAAGGGCCTCGGGGAGGAGGTGAGGCACGCCCTCATACTCGCCGGCGGCGAAATCAAGAAAAACAAGGTCTCGAAGTCGATGATTCACATCGACGACAAGCCGGTGCTGCACAGAATCATAGACTGGCTGAAGGGCTTCGGGATAACCAGGATAACCATATCCGTGGGTTACAGGAGAGAGGAAATCGAATCCTATTTCGGGAGCGGCAAGGGCTTCGGAGTTGACATAGACTACATACGGGAGGACGAGCCGCTCGGGACGGCCGGGGCGCTCTATCTTGCGAGGAGCAGGTTCCACTCGACGTTCGTCGTTGCCTACAGCGACGGGCTTTGCGATTTCAATCTCAAGGACATGGTGGAACTTCACAGGAAATGGCACTCTGTCGCGACCATCGCCCTAAAGGAGGTCGCTGACCCGACCTACTACGGGGCCGCCAACCTCGAGGGAAACAGGATTACGAATTTCATAGAGAAGCCCGAGAGCGGCAAGTCGCCGAGCAGGCTCGCGAACGCGGGGGTCTACGTTTTCGAGCCGGAAATATTCGACTACGTCAAGCAGAAGGGGAAGCTCGAAACGGATACTCTCGGAAAGCTCGTTGATGAGGGGATTGTCCACGGCTACGTTTTCAGCGGCGAGTGGATTGACGTGAGCAGACGGTGAGGGCAACATTTTTTGCGGTGATTTGTATGAAAGCGATTGTTCTTTGCGGAGGGAAGGGGACGCGGCTGAGGCCTTATACGTATTCGCTTCCCAAGCCCATGCTCCCGCTTGGCGAAAAGCCCATGCTCGAATTCGTGCTCAACAACCTGAAAAAGGCGGGCGTGAGGGATTTCATAATGACCGTCGGCTACCTCAAGGAGACGATAATGGAGCATTTCGGGGATGGCGGGAGGTTCGGGCTCAACATCGAGTACTCAATCGAGGAGAAGGAGATGAACACCGCCGGCTCCATAGTCCCGCTGAGGAACAAGATTGACGGCAGTTTTGTAGTCGCAATGGGCGACCACCTGAGCATGCTCAACATGAAGGCGATGATAGCCGCGCACAGGAAGTCGGGCGACATCGCCACGATAGCGCTAAAGAAGCAGGGCGTCCCTCTCGACTACGGCATAGCAGAGGTCGATGGCGCGGGCCACATAACGAGATTTCTGGAGAAGCCGATTCTGCAGAATCTCATAAACTCGGGCATGTACGTTTTCGAGCCGGAGATATTCGATTACATAAAGCCGGGCGAGGATTTCGCGCAGAACGTTTTCCCCAAGCTGCTTAAGGACGGGAAGAAGATAAACGCCTACGTGTTCAACCAGTACTGGATTGACATCGGGAGAGTTAAGGATTACGAGCAGCTGAATGAAACAATCTCGCTAGTTGATTTGGTGTTGGGACACCACGAATCGAAACAATAATGAATAATCGGAACTAACTCGCTCGTAAAAATCTCTCGCTAGTTGATTTGGTGTTGGGGCACCACGAAACGAAGCAATAAGGGAAACAATAAACGTCTCGCTCGCTGAACTCGCCGAAGATTATCTCGCTAGTGGATTTGGCACTAGGGCACCACGAATCGAAACAACAAGTAGATTATTTCGCTCGGGAATCGTCTCGCTCGTGGACCTTGTGTTGGGGCACAACGAAACGAAACAATAACTGTTCGCTCGCCAAATAGTATCTCGCTAGTTGATTTGGTGCTCGAAAACCAAAAACTGTTTTTGTGGATTAGTCAAGCCTGAAGATTGCCAGGCCCTCGTTCTCGTAGACTTTCGTCGTGTTTGGAGGCGAGCCGGAAAGGATTCTGAACAGGTTCGAGTCTGCCCCGCGGAGCGGGAGCACGAACACAAGGTTTTTGTTGGTCGTATCCGTCCCGTTTCCGATTGCCATGAGCCTGCCGAACGAGATGGCGCCTATGTCGTTTACGTAGACCTGCTCGCCCCTCAGTTTTCCCGAAGAATCGATAGGTACGAAGAGCGCGGAGCCGCTCTCGGATACGTAGACCGCCTGCAGGCCTCCGGAAGAATCCGTCGTGTGGGAGTAGTACCTGTAGACCTCTATGCGCGTTTCCTCGTCCCCTGCCATGGCCCTGAGCGGGTCGAGGCTGTAGATTAGCGCTTTCTCGAAGACGAAGTAACCCGCGCCCTTTTCCCTGAGCAGAGAAGGAGGCGAGGGGGACAGAAGGTATTTAGCCAGCTCGGCCTTGCACCCGCACTCCTCCCTGCCGGACTCGAACGCAATCATGCCGTCGGGCGTTATGGAGGCCACGCTCCCGCCAGTCGCATTCTCGGAAAGCCAGGAGAAAGCGCCCTGCCAGTACGGGTCAAGGCGCGAAACGGAATACGGGACGAGGAGGGAATGGAAGGCGAGCAGGAAGAATGCGATGGCGAGCGCCCCGAACGAGAAGTATTTCCTCATGTCCTCCCTGTCGTACATGAAAACGGCGCCCGCTGCCGCGACTGCGGTCAGGAGCGCGAGCCCGAGGTAGGACTGGCGGGCCGCCGAGACACCGAAGTAGAAGGCGAACGCGCACAGGAAAACCGCGAACACCGCCGCGATATAGGAGATTCTTGAAGACGGGTTTTTGATGAGCGAGAACGCACCATGCGCCAGCGGGATGGCAAACAGGGCGAGGGCGAGCGGCGGGTCGAAGCCGCCTGCCAAAACGCCGGCAATGAACAATGGGAGCGAGAGCGCCTCGTCGCTTGCGGGCTTGCCCCGGATTACCGAACCGGCGCAGACCGCGAACGACACTATCGCGAGCGGGGCCGCCAGCGCAATGTTGAAGGCAAACGCCCCGAAGTCCGGAGCGGCATCCGGCAGTCCCACTCCAAGATAAACCGGGAGTAACAGCGACGGAAGCGCAAATGCCGCGGCGAAGGCGAACTCGCGGGAGAAGGGCTGGCGCGAGGCCCAGAGGATTACGGCCCATGCGAAAAGCGAGGCCGAGAAGGCGAGCGGGAAGAGAATTCCCGTTTCCATCGAAACCGCGCCTGCGGAAGCGACCGCGCCCGCCAGGAGCGCGAGCGCGGGCTGGCCAAGGCGGAGCGAAACCATGAATATTGCAAGCGAGAGCGGGAACGCGAGAATGCCGGCGAGCTGTGGAGTGTATACCCCGGGAAGAGCGTTCATCATCACGGGCGGCGAGGCCGCGAAGACGACGGCAGCCACGAGCGAAGGCCAGTTCCCGAACCTCTGCCGGGCGGCAACGTATATGAGGAGCGCCGAGAGCAAGCCAACTGCGGGCGGCACAACGAGCGCGAACTGCCTGAAGGCCTCCCTTGAGAACTCGCCGTAAACGGCGGAGTAGAGGGCGGCGGAAGCCGAGTAGAAGAGACCGCCCTGCGAGCCGCTTCCTCCCGCGGTCCCGAGGGCTTCTTTCGTCAGGCCGGCGTATTCGTAGGCGTAGAGGTTCATCTCCTGCCTCTGCGAGAAAAGGAACAGCCCTGACGCAAAAATTATGACCAGCAATGCGAGCGCAAAGTCGCGCGCGAAATCCCTGCCTTTCATGCCCATCACTTCCTCGTCCCAAGTTGTTTTCTTCCCGGTTTTTTGGCCATTATTCCCCTCGCCCCGTCTACGCTGACCTTCCCCTCCTCGACCATTCGCGAAGCGACTGCTTCTATTTCCCCTCCGGTTGCCCCGGCGGTTATCGCGATGTTCCTCGCGTGGAGCTTCATGTGGCCCTTCTGTATGCCTTCTGTCGAGAGGGCCCTGATGGCCGCGAAGTTCTGCGCCAGGCCGACCGAGGCCATCACCTGCGCGAGTTCCTGCGCGGTTTTTATTCCGAGAATCTTGAGGGATATGCGGGCTATTGGGTTCGTCCTCGTTGCCCCGCCGACGATTCCGGCCGCGATTGGCAGCCTTATGCTCCCCCTGAGGTTGCCCTCTTCGGTTTTCTCCCATTTCGTGAGCGGCGAGTATCCGTTGGTTGCGGCGTATGCGTGCGCGCCCGCCTCTATCGCCCTCCAGTCGTTGCCCGTGGCAATTGCAACCGCGTCTATCCCGTTCATTATTCCCTTGTTATGGGTTGCGCACCTGTAGGGGTCTGCCGCGGCAAAACGGTAGGCGGAAACGACCCCGTTCACGACTTCCTTCCCGACCACCTCGCCCAGGTAAACTACGCTAGCTTCGGCCATTCTCGAAGTGGCGAGATTCGAGAGTATCGCCATTGTTTTTTTCCCTCCGGAAGCCTTCTCGATTATGGGGGCGACCCCCTCGCACATCGTATTTACGGCATTCGCACCCATGGCGTCGCGAACGTCAACGAGAAGATGAACCGCAAGCATGTTTTCACGCAGCCTCCTGACCTCGATTTCCCTGGCGCCCCCGCCAAGCCTGACCAGCGTTTCGTCGAATGAGTTCGCCATTTTTATTATTTCCTTCTTTTTGGCGAGTATTGCTTTGGCTGCCTTTCCGGAATCTTTCACTCCCTCGAGAAGTATTTGGCCTATCATTATTGGCTCCGAGCATTTGGCAGTGAACCCCCCGCCCTCCCTCGCGAGCCTTGCCGCATTCGATGCGGCGGCAATTACCGACGGCTCCTCGATGGCCATTGGAATCAGGTAATCCCTGCCGTTTATCCTGAAATTCGTGGCTATGCCGAGCGGCAGCGGAAGCACGCCTATGGCATTCTCCACCATCCTGTCCGCGGTCGCCTCGTCAAGGGCGCCCATGCGCTCCAGAAGCGCCAGCTCGTCCTGGCCAAGGCCGGCCATCTCGCTCATGAGCCTCCTTCTCTCGGCTATCGGGAGCCTGTAGAATCCGGGCAAGTCAGACCTTACCATAAGACCACATATTGGTTTGGGGGGCGAATTATAAAAACACAGCGTTCGACCGGAAGCTCATATCCTGAGCCATGTCAGGATGAGGTCCCTCGCATTCAGAAGAGAGCCCTGCAGCGAGTTCCAGAAGCCCGCAAGCTTCTCGCCGAAGCCGCCCCCCTCGCGCTCCGGGATTATGGCCGGCGAGATGACTAATTTTCCGTCGGCCTTCACGGCCTTGAGCTTCGCGAAAACGACCGCCCTTATTTCCGGGGTTCCCGTAAGCAATGCATGCACCACGCCGGGCGGGGTGGGCATGCCCGGGGATTTGACCTCGTTCCAGCCCCTCGCGCCTGCGCCGGTTGCGGTTCCGTAATCCATGGGGTGGACGCTGTGCTTGTCGCTCCCGAATAAAAGGACCGACCCGTATCGCTCGGCCATCTCGAACCCGAATGCCATGCTGAGCGCGGGTTGGGTCATGCTGGGGAGGAGGTCCTTCGGCCCCCGGAATTTTTTCCTTTGCCCGACAATCATGCTCCAGAATTCGGTCTTCTCCTTTTCCCTTTCTTTTATGAATTCCACCAGCGTGTGCGGAACAGTAAGATTGTAAAGCTCGATTGCCATTCTCATCTCCCTTACTTTGGCGAGCACCGTCTTCAGTTCGAGCGCGCCGCTCGCCACCGAATTGATTACCCCGCAGTCGCTCGTCCTTCCGCCGTAAGGCTTTTTCTCCCTCTCGGCCTCCTCCTTCGAATCGTCGAAAATCGAGAGTATGCCTGGGAGAGCTCCGGCCGAATGCGCGACGCATATTGCGACTTCCCCCCTTTCGACATACGGCCGGAGCTGCTCGAGCGTTTTTTCGTATACGACATTGTCGGGCGCCTCGCCCGGAAGCCTCGAGGATTTCGGTTCGAGAATCGTTTTTTGGATTGTTCCGGCGACTTCATCCGTCGCGAAATACAGCAGGTGGTGCGGCCCGTTCTTGAAAGTGAGGCCCTGAACAATGGGCATCGTGAGCTCTGTGGCGGCAATCTTCAGCATGCCTACCGACCGCTCGAGCAACCTTATGGCCTCGAAGTACTCGGCCACTAAAGAGCAATGAAAGCCCGTGGCCTCGAGGTCCCGGTTGTAGAAAATCAGGTTCCTTATTATGTCCCGGTCTGGGCTCGTGCCGTCATCCTGCCTTATCTCCTGGAGTTTCCCCCCGAGGTTGATGTATCCCCAGTGGGCATGGGTTTCCAGAATCCAGACGTCCTTCGGCTTCTTCGCTGCGGTTTCGATTATGCCGGTTATCACTCCCGTTATCTGCCTTGGCGATGCTATCCTGCGGAGCCTGACTACGTCCTTCCTCTTAAGCGAGAACGCAGCCTCGCTGGAATCGGGGTTGGAGTAGTGCACGAGCAGCTGGCCCTTCTCGGCCTTGGCGAAGACGAAGAAGTTGGAGCCCTCCCTCCTCTTGAACAGGAGCTCGTTTTTTTCGAGAAGGTAGTCGAGCTGCTCCTTGTAGGTCCTGTAATGCTCCGAATCGCGGTCGTTCACGAGCTCGAAGCCGTTGGCGCGCATGGCATTGGCGAAATTCAAAACAAGCCGTCCTACTCTCGGGTCCTCGACCAGCGGATGTTGCAGGACCTTCAGGTCTGGTGGCGTTAACCTGCAGTACTGCTTAGCCGATAACGTAGCGCCGTTTTTGCCCCCATTTGCGAACATAGAACTCGAACATCAGTATATGCACGAGGTTGTATATAAAGCCCGAAGATTGGAAGGCGCGAACAGCGGCACTCTAGGCGCTGCCGCAATTTTTGCCCGCTGGCAAAAATGCGCATTTGCGCAATAGCGCAAATTGCGCCAACTACTGGCCGCCCTTTCGAGAGGGCGGGTCGGCCCGAGGCCGACCGCGTGGGGCTCGAGCCCCACGCGCCGAGGCGCAGCGCCCAGTTGGCGGCGTAATTGTACCGCTGCAAAGCCAGCGATTTATGGCCGCGGCTAGTTTTTGTAAGTTTGGTGTCAGCAGCAACGCGCGTTCCCGCCGGATGGCAGTACAAGCAACGTCGTGGGAGGGCTTAACTTCCGAGTTCGGAATGGGTTCGGGTGTTTCCCCTCCCCTATGGCCGCTGACATCTGATTATATGCCGCAGGGGTTTAATAAAGATATCGCAGCCCGGAAACCGCCAGAATACTCGCACCGGGCGGAGCCTTCCATCGGGAGGACAACCGCTAGAATACAACTTTTCGTTCGGTTTTTCCCGCCGCGAACTTGTCGCTCCCGCCTCCAGCACCGCCGAATTTTTTGACGATTTCAGCAAGCAGGCCGTTCGCCTTGTGTTTCCCGTCCCCGATGCAGAAGACATTGTTCTCGTTGTTCGCAAGCACCGCCGCCTTTCCCTTTTTCGAGAACTCCTGCGCAAGCGTCTTGAGGGTTGAAGCATCAACGTCGAGAACCGCGCGGACGACTTCCTCTTCGCTGCATAGCAAAGATTGCGCCTTCATTTTCGCAAGCTCGCCCGAAAGAGTCTCGACTTTTTTGCCTCGCTCCTTCCACTCCTCGAAGAACCGCGATGCCGTTTTTTCAACCTGGTCTGCGGGAACGCGCAGCGCCTCTGCAGTCTTGGCCATCCTTTCCTGCATCTCCTGCACGTATTTCACCGCCGCCTCGCCGGCGCAGAACTCGAGACGGTTTATCCCGTCCTGTATCCTCGATTCCGAGATTATTTTTATCATTCCAATCTGGCCGGTATTCGTTACGTGAAGGCCCCCGCAGGCCTCGGCGTCGATGCCGGCGATGTCGACCACGCGTATTTTCTTTCCGGGCGAGCCGCCGCCCTGGTAAAGGGTGAAGCCGTATTTCTTCTCGGCCTCGCCCCTGTCCATGACCGTGGTTGTGACCGGATGGTTTTCGAGAACGATGCGGTTCGCGACGGTTTCGATTTCGCGCAGTTGTTCGGGGCTTATTTTTTCGTAATGCGTAATGTCGAGGTGCGCCCTTTCCGGCTCCTTCCTCGCCCCTGCCTGCCAAACATGATTGCCCAGAACCCGCCTCGCGGCTGCGTTAACGACATGGGTCGCGGAATGGTGGCGCCTCAGGGCCTCCCTCCTCCCGCCAATAACGGAGCACTTCACGCTTTCATTTTTCCTGAATTTGGGCTTGCCGGCCATCACGTGGACTATTACTTCGCCGACCTTTTCTACGGCCGCCACCGTCTCGCCGTTTATTTTTCCGGCGTCGCGGGCCTGCCCCCCGCTTTCCGGGTAGAAGACGGTCTTGTCGAGAATTACATACAAGTCATGAATTTCAAGGACGTTCGAAGTGCATTCGAGCTTGTTTTCATAGTAGAGCAGTTTTGTCGCGGGCATTCCCTCGGTGTTAATCGGGATTTTTTCCTCCTCCTTCTCGAACTTCTTCTGCGTGACCTTCGAGTAGAAGTCCGTCGGAATGCGTATGTCTTTTTTCATCTCATCGGCCACTTTCTCCACCAGCTCCGGGGTTATCCCGTTGCTCTCGTATAATTGAATCATCTTTTTGGTGTCGAATTTCTCCTCCTTCCTTACCATCTCGGAAACTATCCGCCTCGCCTTCTCCTTGCTCTCGCCGAAGCGCCTTGCTTCAACCTCCAATATTTTCTCGGCCTCGGGCATTGACGCTAGCAATTCGGGGTACATTTCCTTTACGTCCTCGGCTTCCATGCGCATTAGGTCCGTGAGCGAGACATCGACCTCGTTTTCGGAACTGAACGATGAAGCTCGCCGGA
>JAPLWU010000083.1 GCA_026396425.1 Microcaldota archaeon
AGCGCCATCCTCCTTTCCTCCAAGTTCGACATGTCTTTCGAGCTCGCGCTTATTTCCGAGGCCCAGTCGCTCCTCCAACTGTCTTCCGCGTATCTCTCCCAAAACGAGCACGGCGAGGCCATCGGCCCGCTCGCAAACGCATCCTCCCTGATAGCCAATTCCTCCTCCTCGATTCGCTCGAAGGCCCTCGAGTGGGCCTCCTCGCTCGAATCCGCACTCCCGGCATATTCGCAACTCCAGTCCGAAATAGGGAAGAAGGCGCAATCGCTCTCCTCGATGGCGCAAATCACCGAAACTAGGGTCAAAGGGAGCAAGTACGAGCCGCCCTTCTCAATCGACTCCGAAGTCCAGCGCGCCCTCTCGGCCTCCTCGCACGTCAAGAACCTTCTCGATTCCCTGCGCTCTTCCGAAGACAAGGCCTCTTTCGTTTCGCAGAAGGCCGGCAACCTGGTAATCGCGGAGCAGGAACTGGAATCGCTCAAGTCAACGCTCGCGCTCCTCAATTCGGAAATCTCCTCGCTCGAAAAGTCGGCCCGCTCCTCCTACAGGAATGCAGAGCTCGCGCTGAAGCAGCTCGCCGAGGCGGCTCCGGCCACGGAGCAGCTCGCGAAGGAGGAGTCCGCTCTGCGCGATTACCTCCAGGATTCCGACAAGGCAATCCAGGAGGAGCGCTACGCCGACTCAATCCTCCTCTCCTCCTACGTGCAGTCGCGCGCCTCAAAACTAATCTCGGCGAGCCAGCCTGCGGCGGGCGGGGGCTTCGACCCCACACTGCTCCTGATTCCCCTCTCGCTCGTTTTCATCGCGGTGCTCGCCTACCTTTTCGTGCGGAGGAAAGGCCCGCCCGAAGCCCAGGAACCGAGGGTCCTGAAGAGGCGAAAGAGCCAGGCCGAACCCGGGAGCGCCAACAACGGGATTTAGGAAGGCCGCCAACAGGATTCCGGAAGGCCAACAACAAGATTTAAGTAGCTGCCCGGCCAACCTCTTGTCATGCTTCCTGATTCCGAGATTGTGCTCAGGCTCCTCCTCGCATTCGTGCTCGGCGGCCTCATCGGCTACGAGCGCGAGGCAATAAAAAAGCCGGCGGGCCTCAGGACCCACATACTCGTTGCCATAGGCTCTGCCCTCGTCACCGTAACCGGAATAGCCCTATTCGGCGAGAACGATTCCGCGGCCCGCATAGCGTCGGGGATAGTCACGGGCATCGGCTTCCTCGGGGCAGGCACAATCATGCGCTCGGAAGATGGCGTTCACGGCCTCACCACTGCGGCGAGCATGTGGGTAGTCGCAGCAGTAGGCATGGCAGTCGGCTTCGGCCTTCATACCGCGGCCGCCTTCGCGACTTTGCTCGTGCTCGCGGTGCTCCAGCTCAAGTCCTTCGAGCCCATGATAGTGAAAAAGAACAGGCACGAGAAATAGGGGCAACGGGCATCCTAAGTCTTTAGCCATTCATTTTTTGCTTGAAAAAACAAACAGAAGTAGTTACGACGCTCAGTCTTCCTCTTCGCCTTCGTCATCAAGGTCCTCGTCGTCCCAGTCGTCGTCTCCTTCTTCAGCGTCTTCTTCTTCGTCGGACATGCTTCACCCCTAAAACTTGATGGTTTGTTCTTTTCATTCTGCTTTATATACCTTTCGTCGCTCCTCCTCGCCACCCCAAATCATTAAATACCAGTTTCGGCATAATATTCTTAGGGGTGTTTTGCGTGCCAGGAAATCAAGCTACTGCCAGGAAACCCAATGCGTTTATGAGGGGAGTTGTTTATCCCCTAGGCGCAGCTCTCGGTTCCAACCCGGCAAGAGCCAGATACGCAGGAATACTCGCCGAATCGATATCCGAGTCAACTCCTCCAAAGGAATTGGCTGCGAAGGCATGGAAATCGGCAAAACTTTTCATACGAATCGCAAATCGCGCCTCGAAACACGGCGAATTTGAAGATGCGTTTGAAGCTCGCGGTAAGGCGATAGCCGCTCTTGAAAAAATCCCCGTTGACAAGCGCACATGGGAAGAACATCTCGAAATTGGCCTTCTCTTGTTTGGTCAAACGGTCAAGCTATGCTGCGATGGCGGAGGGATAGACGAAGGCAGACCGATGAAGATGGAGGAAAGGAAAGAAATACTCATAAAAGCGAGGCATGTTGCCTCCATGGCCGCACTTAACCTCAGCATGGCTCTTGTGGGGGAAACAGAAAAAATTCCGAGGGCCAAGCATGAGCTTGCCGAGAGAACCAGGGGATATGCAATGAAATATCTGGCCGATCTTCAGGATATATTGGGCCCATTTCGCTGGGAGCAATTCCGTACCCTGCTTGTAGCAAATCGAGTTTACGTGGGTTGACGGGTAAGCGGAATACTCGTAATCTCAGAGTTTCGCCGTCTTTTCGTAGTCCCTTTTGAATTTCTCGATTCCGATATCCGTGAGCGGGTGCTTCCACATGAGTTCGAGAACATTTGCGGGAATGGTTGCGATGTGCGCGCCGGCCTTGGCCGCATCCACGACGTGCACCGGATTCCTTATGCTCGCCACTATTATCTCTGTTTTGAACCCGTAGTTCCGGTAAATCTGCACAATATCGCGAATCAAATCCATCCCGACCTCGCCTATATCATCGAGCCTGCCTATGAACGGCGAGACGAAGCTCGCTCCGGCCTTCGCCGCAATCAGCGCCTGATTGGAAGAGAAAACGAGCGTGACGTTGGTTTTGATTCCCTTTTTCGCGAGTATCCGCACTGCCTTAATCCCCTCTTTCGTCATCGGAATCTTCACCACCACGTTGGGGGCCCATTTGGCAAACTCCTCGGCCTCCTTCACGAGCTCTTCGGCAGTAGTCCCGTTCACCTCAACCGAAACCGGGCCCTTCACAATCTTCGCTATCTCTTGTATGACCGCCTTGTGCGGCTTGACTTCCTTGGCGACGAGAGTGGGATTAGTGGTAACCCCATCAACAAGCCCGAACTCGGCCGCCTTTTTAATATCCTCAACATGCGCAGTATCGATGAAAATTTTCATGCAAGCACCTCACCGTTTTTTACCAATGTTATCGCTGACGAATTTTGCAATCCCCTCAGAATCAAGGCCGTAGTGCTTCATCAGCTCGAGCGGCTCGCCCGACTGGCAGAAATGGTTACGGATTCCGTGCCTCCTCAGAATGCACGGCTGCCTCTCGGCAATTACTTCGGCAACCGCGCTCCCGAGCCCGCCGTCAATCTGGTGGTCCTCGACGGTCACGATGAAGCCTGTTTTTTTCGCCCAGTAGGCAATGGCCTCCGCGTCGATTGGTTTAATCGTATGGCAGTTTATAACGGCGCACGAAATTCCGCCCTCGTGTTCCAGTTTTTCTGCGGCCATTATGGACTCATACACCTGCGGCCCGCAGGCAAATATCGCAGCGTCGTCGCCCTCGCGGCACAAATTGGCCTTGCCAATCTTGAACGGAGTGCTGGCAGTCGTGAACATGGGCAGCTTCTCCCTCGCTGTTCTCATGTACGAGGGATGGCCGAGCTTTGCGACTGCAAGCGTCGCCTTCCTCGCCTCCTCCATATCCGCAGGCGCCAGAACGGTCATGTTCGGAAGAACCCTCGTTATCGCAATATCCTCGAGCGCCTGGTGCGAAGCCCCGTCAGGCCCGACGGTAACGCCCGTGTGCGAGCCATGCAAATGCACGGGAACGTCATTATAGCAAATCGAAACCCTCACCTGGTCCCAGTTCCTGCCCGGCGAGAATACTCCGTAGGCGGATATGAAGACGGTTTTTCCGCACGAGGCAATGCCCGACGCAATCCCGGCCATGTTCTGTTCCGCAACCCCGACCTGCACGAACCTCTCCGGGAACTTTTCGGCAAACCAGTGCGTCCTCGTGCTCTCGGAAACGTCGGCGCTCATCGCCCACACGTTCGGGTCCTGCTCGCCCAGCTCGACAAGCGCCTTGCCAAATCCGTCGCGGCTCGGCTTCTTGCTAGGCGGAGCGGTTATCGGGTCGGCGAACCACATCTCAGGGTTGATTTTTCCGGCCATCATTCGTCACCGTAAAACTTCCTTTCCGTGCCAAGGCTGTCGAGCGCCCTGTCCATCTCACCGTCTCCAGGCGGCTTTCCGTGCCATTCGACTATGAAGTCCATGAACGAAACGTCCTTTCCGGGAATCGTATGCGCGATAATCATGACGGGCCTGTCAATCACCTTCTTGGCCTCCTCGCATGCGCTTATTATCCGCTCTATGTTGTGCCCGTCAACCTCAATCACGTGCCACCCGAAGGCCCTGTACTTCTCGCCGAGCGGCTCCAGCGGCATCACCTCCTCGGTAAATCCGTCAATCTGGATGTTATTGCGGTCCATTATCATTACCAGATTCCCCAATTTGTATTTCGACGCGAGAAGCGCGGCCTCCCATGCCTGCCCCTCGTCATGCTCCCCGTCCGAGCATACGCAATAAACCTTCCAGTTCTTCCTCTCCCTCTTTCCCACAAGCGCCATGCCTACTGCAACCGAGAGCCCCTGTCCCAGCGGTCCCGAGCTGTTCTCGACTCCCGGGAGCGCGCCCCTGTGCGGATGGCCCTGGAGCCGGGAGCCGAGCTGCCTGAGCGTCATGAGCTCCTCTTTCGGGAAATAGCCCGTTTCCGCCAGTGCTGCGTAAAGCACCGGGCACACATGGCCATTGGAAAGCACCAGCCTGTCCCTGCCCTGCCATTCCGGGTCCTTGGGGTCGTGGTTCATGACATTGAAATAAAGAGCGGTGAATATGTCGGCGAGCCCGATTGCGCCCGCAGGATGCCCGCTCTTCGCCTTGTGGAGCATTCGTATTACGTTCTGGCGTATGCTGTTCGAAATCAGGTAAAGCTTTTTTATGTCGGCGACTTTTTGCATGCGCCTTCCCGCAGTCGGTTCGGCGTCCAAAAGCGCCTGCTTCGGAGTCTCGGTCATGTTTTACTGCCCCCACTCTTGCTCTCGCCAACTCCCGCCTTTCGCTTTCGCATCGCAGCCTCGCGTATCGCCTTTATTGCCAGCTTCGCGTTCTCGGCGCGGTATATGCTGCTCGATGCCGCGAGCTTGTCGGCTCCGGCCGCGCCCGCCTTTGCGGCAGTTTCCTCGTTTATCCCGCCGTCAACTTCAATATGCAATTCCGGAAATCTCCTTCTCAGCTCCCGGATTTTCCCCTCGACCTCGCCAATGTATTTCTGGCCGTCGAAGCCGGGCACGACGGACATAACCAAAACCATCGAAACGTCATTCAGGTAAGGCTCAAGTTCCTTCAGCGTGGTTGCGGGGTTGATTGCAATCCCCAATTTCCCGCCCGACTCGCGAACGGCCTTCTTCACCGCATTCCAGTTTTTTCCGCTTATCGTTTCGACATGAACCACGTGCAGATGTTTTCCCCTCGTCCTCTCAATATACTTTTCCGGGTTCCTGACCATCCAGTGGAATTCATAACCGATTCCGGCGGGCAAATCCTCAAAGCTTTCCGGGCCGACCGTTTTATTCGGGACAAATTCATTATCCATCACGTCTATATGGACGGTGGCCACGTTATCCCGCACCCGGTTGATTCTTTCGAGCAAATCCTCCCTGTTCTTCACCAGTATGGCTGGGATTACCTCTACGTCCATGCTTGTCCCTTCTCCTTTCGGCCAATCCCCGATTCTCCCACCAGCGGCTCTTAATGGAAATGGAAGGCAAGACTATAAAATCCTATTGAAGATAGTCGGCTAGCCCGCTCTTTATGCTCACCTGCGCCGCAGGGCCCGGAACGCTGTCCGAAACCACAATCTCCTTCACGCCCGCGGCCCGAATCTTGTCGAATGCGTAGCCCACGAGCAGCCCGTGCACTGCCGCGCACAGCACCCTCCTGGCCCCGGCCTTTTTGCACGCCCTCGCGGCCGCAATCATCGTTTCCCCGGCGGCAATCATGTCGTCCATGAGAATGACGTCCCTGCCCGTGAGGTCGTAGTCGAGCTTTTCGTCCGCCGTGGCCCTTATGATGACGTCGCCTTCGGTGTATTCCGCGCGGATTTTCTCCATCACGATTCCGCCTTCCTTTTTCGCGATTATCGCCCCGCCCTCCCCGGGCGAGATGATGACCGGGTTCTCGGCCTTGGGCCTCACGTACTCCAGAAGTTCGGGCATTATGGTCCTGTGGTCTATGTCGAGGCCCGCATGAACGTGCTTTCCCGGGTGCTTTATGAAGTGGCAGTCGAAAGTCACGAGCTCATCGAGCCCGGCGTTCACGCTCAGCTTGCAGAGCAGGTCGGCAGTGAGCGCCTCGCCCTTGTGTTGCGCCTCGTCCTGCCTCGCGTATGAGAGGTAAGGCACTATTGCCGTGACTTTCGCGGCGACGGGCTCGACAATCGAGATGACCTGAAGGAGCTGCATTATCCTCCTGTCCTGATAGGGGTAGATTCTGTGCAGGAAAACTACGTGCTTTCCCTCGAGTTCGTCGAGCTGCGGTATGCGTATGTAACTCTCGCCGTCGGGAAACTGCTTCCGCTCGAAATTCGGCGTCGCCAAATCCGCACAGTTCGGGCTTACAAGAAGATACCTTTCGAGTCCGGCCATACTCTCACCACATATCCACGCATATCCACGCATATTCACGCCCTCGGCGTGGTCTTACCCTGCTTCCACATACCGGCCCAGTCGGGCGT
>JAPLWU010000104.1 GCA_026396425.1 Microcaldota archaeon
GGTGTGTGACCGAACAATCCCGAAAAAGTTATAAGCCTTGCAGGAAATACCCAGTTTGGCGACAAATATGGACGAAATTGGAAACGACGAACGCGAGTTCTCGAGGGAATTGATAGAAGTTTTCGAGGAGGTCAAGGAAGCCGTGCGCAGGCAGGAAGGCGCGCACAGGGCAGGGCTCATGCTCGGCCTCCAGGAGATGGGCGCCGGCCCGGCCGGTTTCGTTGGCGGTTATTACCCCGTCTCATCGAACGTGATTGTGATGAACAAAACCCCCCTTCGGAGGATTCGGGAAACGAATCCCTCGCTGCTTAGGCCTTATTCATTCCACATCCTTTTGCACGAGTATATCCACTCGCTCGGCGTTTTGGACGAGGAGGCAACGAGGCGGAAAACTTACGAGGTGAGCAGGAAATGCTTCGGCGAGAACCACCCCGCCACCCAACTCTCGCTCGACATCCACAGATTCTTCCCGAACCTTGTCTACCCTTTTTCTGGTTGGGAGCCCAAGGGCGAGATGTCCGTAGAGCTTATAAAAGGGTTTGACAAATCGAGTTACCAGAATTACATAACATAAGCTGACGCGAGCATAATGCGGAAATATTGGGGTGAAACTTATGGACAAGCTCTACGATAATTCGGAAACAGGTTGCTGCCCGAGGTTTGACCCAACTCCTTGGGATGAAAAGGAAATCATTTTCAAGAATAAGCTATTCCTGAAGGACTATGTGAGGAGCATATTCCACATACCGCTCAATTTCGGCGCGGTTATGAAAAGGGACATGGAGAAAATAAAAGGGGCGGACGCGCTCGCGAAAAAGCCGTTCATGCTTTCCGATGAAAAATCCGTGTGGGGCTCGGACATTTACATCGAGGTGAGTACGCAGGTGCCAGGCGCGGAGATGACAACAATTTCGGGCAAATTCCTCACGAAAGTTTTCGAGGGCGAGTATAAGAACATGGGAAAATGGGTCGGGGAGATGCGGGAGTATGTGAAAGCGAAAGGGAAAGCAGTGAAAAAAATGTATTTCTTTTACACGACATGCCCGAGCTGCGCCAAATACTACGGGAAGAGCTATACGGTTATATTGGCGGAGATTTAGAGGCCTGATTGCGGATTGCAATTCCCACGGAAGTTCAGCCGGGCCCGAGCCTGCGGGAGTTGGCCAAGTCGAGCCTGCTTGCGCTGCTTTTTTTATATCAGCTTGATGAGGCCCTGCCCCACTTCGCTCATGTCGAGGCCCATCAGCTGCATGAGGGCGCGCACGAAAGTGAAAGTGACCGTGAGATTGACGAGCGGGTAGATGAAGCCCTGCAGCATCAGCAGGCTTACCTCGTTTTGAACGTGGTTGTACATGGCCACAAAAATGTTGTAGTTCGTCTCGCTTTTCATCTCGCCCATGGCCGCGGAGAGCGCGACCGGGTTGTCCAGGCACCTGTCATCGTATGGCTCGACTTTGAGGGCGCAGTCGGCCTTTGGCATCACGGTCAGCAGGAACACGTACATCGCGGGGTAGACGAAATAGAGGCCCAGGGTGAGGGCGATGAAGAACGAGCCCAGCCCCCTCGTGAACGGGAGGATGCGCAGCACGACTCCGAGCGGTAGGAGGAAGCCGACGGTCGCGTAGCTTATGAAGTCGAGGAGGTGGATCTGGAAATACTGCACGATTAGCAGGAAGGTCAGGTTGTGGCATATCACGTGGGCCATTGTGCCGAAAGGCGTGTAGGCGATGTTGGCCATGTCGTCCATGCCCTGAGCGGGCAGCATGATTGAGCCCATTGCCTCCATCCCGGAACCGAGGAAAGACGTAAACCTGTAATAGTCCTTGAGGCACTGCACGCTGCCGCGCAGGTAGTACTGGGCCACCACCAGCTGGTTCGAGGCCTGTTCCACCGAGAGTTTGCCCTGCGGGACAACCAGGCCCGCGTTGTCCGCCATTTGGAAGATTATGGGCGAGGAGAGGGTCATGAGAAGGTCCACGAGAAGCAGAAGGCCGAGCACCATGATGGCCGAGGCGCCTGCCTGCAGGAATTCCGCGTAGGCCCAGTGCTTGAGCCCCTCGAGATTGAGGACCGTGGAGGCCATATAGGCGAGCGCTATCGAGAGCATCATTATCAGGAGCAGGGTGAGCGCAATCGGCCTCCAGTTCTCCCATATGGCGCGCCATTTGTACTGGCATGTGCCATCACACTCGAGCCCGAGGTCCGAGCAGCATTCGGCGTTTCCTGAGCACGGATCGCCGCTCTCCTTGCAGGCAACGGCCACGCATTTTACCGCAACGCACCCGAGGCGCTGGTTCGGACAGCAGTTGCTCGAGTCGGCGCAGTCGCCCCCAAGCATGGAACAGCCGACGTAAGTGCAGGTGTGCGAGGAGTCCACGCAGGCAAGCTGGAGGTCGGGGCAGCAGTCCAACTGGTCATCGCAGTGCTCCCCGTCCACGGAGCATGCCTGGGCGTAAGCAAACGCGGAGAAGGCCGCGAGAAAGACAAATGCGAGTGCCAGCAGGCGCCATTTGGAGTTCATGCCATCATTTTTCAAGTATTTTTCAGTATTTATCCTTTCCATTTTCATTCCCATTTTTCATTCCATAGTTCCCATATTTGTTGCTTCTGTTGCCTCATTTCCCTCATATCAATCTAGTCACGTTCGTGATGTCAATCTCCTCGCCGAAGAACCTGCCCACGTCCCTCACGAAAACGATGAGGAGTATGAAGTTGAGCGCGGGCAGGAATATTGCGCCGTTGAGCACTATTCCCGCGTAGTAGCGGATTGCGGCCGCAAAGGCCGCGCCGTATTTGCCGCTGAGCCGCGGGACGTCGAAGTCGTAGGGCACGCCTGGGTTTCCGGGATCCTGGAGCGTAAATCGGTCGCTGGGCA
>JAPLWU010000127.1 GCA_026396425.1 Microcaldota archaeon
CTCGCTTTTGCATAGTCTCCCCCCTAAGAAGCCCAACTTCATATGCCAAAGAACTTATTTATATCTTGCCAAAAGGTCCCTCCATGAGGCGCGTGCGCTCCTTCAGGACAGAAAAGAACTCGCTCTCCTACTGGTGGAAAATAAAAAACCCCCTAATCGTCATTTTCAACTTCAAGCTCATCTACCTCGCCCGCTACATGCCTTCGCTGGCAATCAAGCGCTTCCTCTACCGCCTCTGCGGCGCGAGGATTGGCAAAGACGTAGGTGTGGGTTTGGGGGCCGTTTTCGACATCTTCTTCCCGGAAAACATCGAAATCGGCGATAATTCAATTATAGGATACAATACGGTGATTTTGGGCCATGAGTTTTTGGTTCACGAATACCGCCTCGGCAAGGTTGAAATAGGAAAGAATGTTATGATTGGCGCCAACTGCACGATTCTCCCCGGAGTAAAAATAGGCGACAATTCGACAATCTCATCTAACTCGCTCGTCAATTCTGACGTTCCGGCAAACTCGTTCTACGGCGGGGTTCCGGCGCGAAGGCTTACGAGGAAAAATTAGGTGCATTCTATGCAGTTGCTTTTTTCAGGTATCTCTTGCAGACGGCCAATGCCTCTCTCTTGCCATCTGAGTCAAACGCGACGTTGAACCTTACCGGATTTCTTCCCACCTGGTCTATTCCGCATCCGAACATTCCGACTTTCTGATACCCCGGTTCCATCCTAGTCAAAATCTCTTTTAGTTGCTCAACCACTTCCCTATCGGTCAGCGGCCTGTTTTTTCCGTCCGCCATCTCCTGCGCCATTATCTGCGCGTATCTTGATTTTTTGGGCGGATTAACCGCCATGAAGGTTACAAACCGAATATTTACGGAGTTAAGGAATTCTGCTGTTTGTTCAATATGCGATTCAGCGTGTTTCATCCCCCCAAGCCCCGGCATCACCATGACAGACAATTGCAAATCAGCGTCGTATGCAATGTGTCCGGCCCTGAACATTTGGTCGGCTTTCACTTTTTTCCTGACGTAATTAAGAACAGCCTGCGAGCCCGATTCTACTCCCCAGTAAATCAACCCCAATCCTGCCTCTTCCAAGCGCTCCAATCTTTCCCGGCCTTTTTTTAGTATGGAGTCAGCTCTTCCGTAGATAGCTATCCTTCTCGGCTCAACTTCGTCTTCAATGAACTGTACAACCTTAAGGAGCGTTTTAAAATCCACGCTAAGAGCGTTGCCTCCACCTATGAACACTCTTCTTATGCCTCCGATATTATAACGCCCAACAACCGCCTTAACCTCCTTGTAATGGGCCACGAATTCCTCGTAGCTTTTTTCCCTGTACGGGATTCCCTTGTAGCCCCCGCAATAGGTGCACTGGTTGTAATCGCATCCTTGGGTTAATTCCAGCCTCAGAACGTGCGATTTCCTCTCCGAAGGCGGCGAGAACATGTCGGGAGAGCCGTAGAGCTTTGGGTTTGCGTATGCTTTTGCCAGATTGCCTCCAACCAGACTAAATACCCTATTGACGTTTACTCCATAAACCCCGTCATCCAATTTCATGAGAAGGCCATCGCGGACAAGCTCGCTTATCAATTGGTCGGCGAATCTATCCCTTGCCTCAATCAGTGTTTTTCGATAATACTCCTCTCTCTTCACTGCGACAATTTCTTTGGCTACTTCTTGTACGATGGATTCCGCCAGTTTTTCGATCCCTCCCCTGCTTCTGGCTACTTCTTCCAATGAGATGTGTCCCATGCACTCGGTTTCGACTGCAAATTCCTCTCCTTCTCGTTCGGGAGCGCCGGTTAGTTTAGTGAATTTGACCGAGTACTTTCCG
>JAPLWU010000057.1 GCA_026396425.1 Microcaldota archaeon
GGCCTGTAAACCGGGAAGGATATGGAGGAATCGAATTCGAATGTTCTCTTCCCCATGCCTTCGCCAGTGATTATGCCCTCGGCGCCCATGGTTTCGGCAAAACCGCCCGCAATCTCGAGCAACTCCTTCATATTTCTTTTCTTTGATTCAATTTCAACCACTCTCAGCCTGGCTCCGGCATGCCATCTTTCAAGCTCCTTCGCCAATTTGGCGAAAGTCCCGGCCGATCTGCCCGCATTGACAAGCACGACTTCTGCCCCGCGCCTCATCATCATCCATGCGGCGAGTTGGGAGTTTTTCCCGCTCACCAGCGCCACCAGCCTGCCCTCCGAGCCCACCGGCAATCCCCCGGCGCAAGTGATTCTCCCAAGCGAAACAAAAGTTCTGTTCTCCCGCACATCGACAAATATCTCGTAATCGGGCTTTTTCAAGTCCACCCGCAGATTTTTCGACTTCTGCACCGCGGCCCCGCACCTCACCCCGACGTCCTCGCTCGTGAAATCGTGGTTGCCAAACCTTTTCGCCCTTATCGCGAACGATGAATTTTCCGGAATCCGTTTCGCCACGTTTACGCATTCCCTCTCCATCTCCGCGAACTTCGATTCGGCCTCTTTTGCGATGTAAATATGGTTTATCCCCATCACTGTCCGGATTGCGGATGCGCATTTCCCTTCGTCGTCCGTTTCGATGAACAGCACGCTCCCCTTCTTCGCTATTTTTGCGCTCAAGCCAGCCCGGGCAACGGCATCCCTGGCGGCCCAGACTATCATTTTTTCGAGGTTCCGCCTCGTCCCGCTGCTCTTGAGCACCGGCTCGACGTATTTTACGATTATCATTTTCGCATTCCCCTCAAACTCAACAACAACATAAGCGGCAGCACGCAGCGGCTCGAAGCTTCCGGGAGCTTCTCGGTCCGCCCTCGAGGGCGGACCTGCCCGCTCCAATTTTTGCCACGAGGGCAAAAATGGACCATTTGCGGCTGTGGCCGCAAATCGGTCGGGCGGCACAACGCGTCGCTCATACGCCGAAGATGGCGCCTCGAGTGCGAAACCGCACGAGCGACGCGTTGTGGGCAGCCGCATATTTGCGGTGCTGCCGTCATTATTCCTCGAATTGCAACGGACAAATACATTTAAATTGGTGGAAATAAAAGCTTAAAACATGGTCGACAAGCTCGTGTTCACTGCGACATGCGTGATACTGATACTGGTGATAACCTACATAGTTACGAGGTAGCGGTGGCTTCATGGACTACAGGATTGCTGCATTTGGCGCCATGCTCTCGCTCGGCATTTACGGCGTTGCCGTGAAGTGGTTCTTCACGCAGGGCGGTGACTGGAGGCAGTTCATCCCGGTCGCCGCCATTACCGCCCTTCTGCTCACCGTGTATTTCGCCAGCTCGATGGGCGAAATCAGGGCGGGCTGGGGCCTCTGGCCGCAGATAGCCCTTGTAGCCGTCCTCTTCGGCCTTTCCACATTCTTCTCGATACTCGCGCTTTCCGATGGGCCAATCGGCGTGGTAATGCCCATAATGGCCATGAACATAATAGTGGCTTTCGTGGCCGGCGTGCTGTTCTTCAATGAGCCGGCAACTCCCGCAAAATTCGTGGGAGCGGCGCTCGGGCTTGTCAGCGTTTACCTTTTGAGTTCATAACGGACAGAGGTGTTTTGCATGGTAGTTGGAACGGTAAAAACAAGGATTCCGATTTTCTCGGACAGCGTAGGAACGCAGATGGGCTCGATTTCAATCTGCGAGAACGGCATAATAATCGAGGCGAAGGGAAACAAGACGCCCGTGCTTTTCGAATACATCGAGTCTCTCGGCAGTGACAGGCAGCTCAACCTCGGCAAGGTCACGGCGGAAATCCGCTACTTCGACATGGGCAGCAACAAGAACAGTTTGATGTTCATGATTTCCGACGGAAGCCTGAGCATGCTGAAGAAGGCCTGCGGTAAGTAAAGGAAATAGAGGGTAAGCGTTCGGAATGCGCCTAGATTAAATGAACCTAATCAATTCGTTCAGCATCAAGAGGAACAGCAGGAGCATTATTATTCCAGAAACGAGGTGAATCTCCCGCACGTACCTGTCCTTCATAGCGCCCATCTCCTCGACCTTTTTCTCGCCGAAGTATACCAGAAGGGTTATTACGAGCATCGGGAGTATGAACACGAAATTGTATAGCGCGAGGTATCCGAGCGTCTGGGCAGTTTTCGCCTTAGAAAGCATTGCGAGCACCATCAAATACGGACCAGAAGAGCAGGGCAGGAGGAACAGCGAGCAGAAAACCGCCGCAACGAAAACCCCGAAAAGCGATGCCGCGCCGGAAGTAACTCTCCTCGCGTGGGGCCTCAGGAACATGGGCATCTCGACTGCGGCCATCCCCGGCTTGTAGTTGAAATACGCGTTTATTTCGAGAATGGCGATGGCCAGGGCCCCAATCGTCGTTATGCCGTAGAAAATGCCGGTAAGGTTGCTCGAGGCAATCAGCGTGAATATGCCCAGTCCCATGAGCAAATACATCACGAATACCGTGAATGAGAATATCAAACCCGCGAGTAGCGCCTGGTTCTTTCCCTTCGTGACCACAATCGCTCCGAGCAGCATTACCATTACCGCAATCGTGCAGGGATTGATTGAGTCCACGATGGCAGCGCCAATCAGGACCGCAAGCGTGGGGAGTTCGCCCTGCCCGCTCTGCCCGCCGGAAGTTCCAGTCCCTGTCCCCGTTCCGTTGCCAGGCTCGGGCTCGAGGTTGAATTCGTTAGACCTGAAAATCCCGACCACGCACCTTTTCGAGCAGGCACCAAGTAGCGTGTCCCACTGCTCGGGACTTAGCGCGCCTATAACTATGCTATACTCGTTGACTACGGTAGTCGGAACCCCGGCAGTCATGGGGTCGACCCCGAACTTCTGGTAGACCGCGAAAAGCTCGCGCCTGTTGGCGTCGTTCTGGTAGACTTCCTTCTCTACAATATTTAGTCCGTACTTCTGCTTCAGCTCGCCGTTGAGGAGCGCGCTCGTGGAAGCGCAGTGCGGGCATCCCTGCCCGTAATACATGGTTACGTTGACTTCGGCGAATGCAATAGGCGAAAGCAGGCACAGGGCGAACAATGCAAAAGCCAAAAACCTAGTCATCCTACCGACCACGGCGTAGACATAACATGGGAAGATAAAGAAATAAAAGAATAACCTATTGGTTCGGCAGGTTGACTGCCGCTCATAACGCTGCCCAACAAGCATATCAAAAAGATAACTTTTATATATCTATTAGGTAATATCAATTCAGGTGGTCCGATGGAAAGCTTAGTCAGGTTCGAAGGCATAGTTGAGGAGGTTCTCAACGAGCTCGTCGAGGCAGGCTACTTCAAAACCAAGTCCGAGGCGCTGAGGGCCGGCATTCTAGGGCTAGGCAAGGAATACCGCATACTGGACGAGCTTAGGGGCGACCTCGCCTATTCCCACGAATTCGACAGGAGGATAAAGGCAGGAGAGATTGGGCTAGGGACCGAGAGCGAGCTAAGAAGAATAATAAAGGCGAAAAAGGGAAAAACGTGAGCCAATGCCTTTCGTCCTCGTCCCGTCAAAAATATTCCTGAGAAAACTCGCTAAGCTCGACAGGAGCGTAGTAATCGAATTGGAGAGAAAACTCGAAGCCCTGAAGCAAAATCCCGTCGCCAGCGAGCGCAGGATGCACCACTCATATAATTACTTCAGAATCTACATCCGAAATTTCCGGCTCATCTACAAAGTAGAGGGCAACCAGATAACACTTTTCGATATTATCAAAAGAGGCGAGGGTTACGAAAAGTTCATGGGATGAAAACAATAAAACTTTACGCGAGGTTTAGGCCGGCGGAGTTTCCATTTTAGGCAGTTGTTTTTCTATTATACCAACACCAAATTCGCGAACCAGATCTCTCTCTCGCTCTGATTGCTTACCGCCGCCCACTTTTAGGAAATAGACGTCCTGGCCCATCTGCTTCAGCTTTCCTTGAAGTCCTGTGAAAAGTGGCGACTCTTCCCCCCAATTAGGGCCGTAGATGAGTAATAGGCCTACGTCCGCAAGCGGGTGTTCTTCCGCTCGCTCACACGCGACTCCTACTGCTGGCCAACCCCTCTCTTTAGCCATCTCATAGCCATATTTGAGGACGCCTACAAGTGTGGCGCCTGAGATAAGTAGCGGTATTTTGCCAGTTCTCAGTGAGATTTCTTCAATCCCATCTCTCACAAATTCTTTTGCCAGATTTTCATCAAATCTGGTGGGTGGACAGTAGCCAACGAGTGAAACAATAACGTGCTTGCCATCAGTCATCTTTTTCAACAAGCCGTCTACGTCTTTGCCGCTTATCTTAACTGCCGGAAAGTTTTCCTTTATGAACGAGAGAAGGCGCTGTGAGGGCAACTCCTCAGGTGTTTGATTTTTCTTGGTCCTCCCAAAAGAGTCAGGACTACGATGACCCTCATGTGGTTCAATAGTTTGACCTGCGACACGTCGCTTTCTCATCCAATCCCCCGTTGTTATATCCTCTTTTCAGCTTTTAATATCTTATCCTTTTGGCTAAATCTCCCCCTGGAAATACTCCTTGAATTTCCTGGTGGGCCTCAGCATCTTCGTCCTGCCGGTTTTCTCCGCGCTCAAGAAGCCCTTTGCCTGCAGCTCCTTCACCCCGTCGTAAACCGTGCTCCCCATCATCTTGACCAGTTTTGACTGCTCCACGTGCTTCCTCTTCGCAACCATGGCCAGGACTTTCAGGGCCATCTTCGAAATCTCGGCCTCTTTGGCGAAACTCGCCACCCTTTCCGAATACTCGGGCCTCACCCTCATGATGTAAGACCCGGACTCGTTGAATATCCCGAGCGCGCTCCCCCTCTCTTCATATTCCTTAATCAGCTGCTCAACAAGCCCTGTAACGAATCCCGGCGCGGCTATCCCCGAGACCGAGGCGAGCTCCCGAATCGAAAGCGCCTTCGAGCTCATGAAAAGCGCGGCCTCAATTATCCGTTTTGGTTCTTCTTCAGCCATGTCCATCGCCCATCTCGCTCAATTATCTCCGTTGGCTCGCTGGCCATGCCCTCGCCTATCTCGCTCAATTATTAGTTATTAGTTTTGCTTTTTCTGCCATGCGCGTCATCCGCAATCTGAACGAATATCTCGCCGAACATCTTCTCCTGCGCTATCCACACTTTCCTCTCCTGCGCGAGGTGGAGGAGCGGCATGAGCACGCCAATCTTCGCCTCGGCGGTTTTCTTCGGAAGCAAAGACGAGAAAGTAACCATCCCCTCCTTGTCGGAAAGCTTTTTCACCATCGAGAAAAGCTCGTTCATCTTCTCCTCAATCGTCTCCCTCGGAATCTCGATCGACATCATCTGGATTGGCTCGTGCCTGGCCGAACTCGCCCTTTTCTTTATCGACTCGAAAACGTCGTTGAGGGAGCTTATAAGTTCCCCGAGCGAGACTTTTCTTTTCGGCGGTATGCGCGTGCGCAGCGAGAGCATCGGTATTTCGGAAGGCGCCTCGCCCGCCTCGCCAAGGTAAACCTCGTCCTGCACCACCTGCTCCTCCTCCTCGAAGTGGAGCGCGTCGCTCTTGAACCTGAGAAGAATAGAGGCGGCGAGTATTAAATTGGCCGGAATGTGCAGGTCGTTAATTTGCATTCCCCGTATATGCTCCAGGTATTTATCGCTTATCTGGACAATATCGAGGTTCCAGGGGTCGAAGTCCTCGCTCACGACCATGTCGACGAGAAGCTCCCTCCACGTGGGCTGGGCTACCATCCTCTCCAAATCTAAGGCTTCTCCGACAGCTCCTGGCGCCATGCGCGTATAATACGCGAGGGTATAAATTAAGCTATCGGTTGAGGCCTCGCAACATATTTATACCCGAAAAACCAGAATTATACAATGGCCCAGGCGTTCGTGAAAAGGGAATTAACCCGCTCAAGGAGTTTCGAGCAGCTCAGCCTCGCAAAGATAATTTCGGATTTGGAAGTTTACTACAAAGGGCACGACATAAACTCTTTCAACGAATTCAGGGCATGGGCCCTAAAAAACGAAAAGGAGCTTCTAACTAATTTCAAAGCCGATCTGCAAAATGGGGCGGTTGATTTCGGGATAAAAAACGCAAGTCATTTGAATTTCGTTTTTGGCTTTTGGCTTGGCGGTAAATTCGTGGTTTCAACTTATAAACTAAAAAATCCGGTTTTCCCAAAAATAACCTTCGTGGATACTCCTACTACGAAAGAAAAGAAAGTCCTTGATTTAGTGGCATTCAGACATTTAACCAACAAAATGGTTATCGAGGAAATGATTTTTGACAAATTTTCAAAGGCTAGCATTTAGGCCAAGAGACCCGCTGGGTTCAGCCAGCGGATGAATTGGCAGTTATTTTTTTGAGCTGAGAAGTATTGTCCAGCGGCGGCGCGGGCGCTTCGCGCCCCAACAGAGGTTTCACCGCCGCTGGAGTTGTATG
>JAPLWU010000149.1 GCA_026396425.1 Microcaldota archaeon
GCTCGCCGCCCTGAAGCTTGGCTCGAAAAAGTCGATAGTCCTCTCGATACCATGCGTCTACCTCGTGCTCCTTCTCTCGGCCCTCTGGGGGTTCCCCAACTCCTCGTTCATGCCGGTCAACATGGGGATTGGGTACGTCGGGACGCAGGCCACTTTCCTGCGCTCTGCCAAGTCCGCGGTTGAGATGGGCGAGCTCTTCGGGCAGGCGATGGGCGCCTTCTCCTATGCGTTCTCAATGGAAAACCTGCTAAAGGTGGGCTACACGATGGGCCTCGTTTCCTCAACCACGACAAAGCTTTTCATCGAGGACTCGGCCCTGATACAGCTCGCCTGCTGGGCGCTCGCCATATTCCTCGTGGGCTACCTGCCGGCGAGGATACGGCACAGGTACAGGGAGACGATAGCTGCCCTCTCCTTCGCAATAGTGGTTGCCGGCTACTGGATGGCCTGCGAGATTTCCAGGGTCGAATTCAACCTGCTCATACTCGCGGCCTATGCCGGCTCCGTCGCCCTTGTGGGGATATCCGACTACCGGCACGTGTATTTCACGCAGGAGAGGACGATAATAAAGGACGAGAAGACGCGCAAGTTCGGCAAGTTCGGGATACAGGACATGAGCACGAGCTTCGGGGACGAGAGCCTCGCGGACTTCGGAGGCTATGAGAGCGTGAAGGAGGAGATAAAGGAAACCATAGTGTGGCCCGTCCAGCAGAAGGAATTGACCGTCGCCTATGGGATAAAGCCTCCGAAAGGCGTGCTGCTTTTCGGGCCGCCCGGAACAGGCAAGACGATGCTCATGCGCGTGCTTTCGAAAGAATTGGACATGGGCTTCTATTACGTGAAATGCTCGGAAATCCTTTCCCAGTGGTACGGCGAGAGCGAGAGAAACCTGAGCGAGATATTCGCGGTTGCGAGGAAGAACGCGCCATGCGTTCTCTTCTTCGATGAGATTGACTCCATAGGCAAGAAGAGGGGCACGTACGGAACCGACGATGTCGCCCCGAGGATACTGAGCCTTATGCTTGAGGAGATGGACGGCATAAGGAGCGCAAAAGAAGCCATAATCGTAGGCGCTACGAACGTGCCGCATCTCCTGGACCCGGCCCTCCTAAGGCCGGGCAGGTTCGACAAGGTAATCTACATGCCCCTGCCAGACGAGGAGGCAAGGGAGGAGATATTCAAGGTGAGCTGCAAGGGAATCCCGCTCGCGCAAGACGTGGATTTCGCAAGGCTGGCTAAAATAGCTGTGCGCTATTCCGGCGCAGACATAGCCAACGTATGCCGGGAGGCGGCGAGGCACGCGGCCCGCGAGGCAATGAAGACGGACCGTATCGTGCCAGTTGAGATGAAACATTTTGTAGAAGTACTTGAGGCCATGAAGCCCAGCGTTACTCTCTCACAGCTCCAGGACTACGATACGTTCAAGGTCGATTTCGAACGAAGGGGCGGGGTGATGAGGAAGAAGGAGGATGACAAGGGGGTACGGTGGAAGGACGTAGTGGGGCTCCAAGAGGTGCAAAAGGCGCTGGTTGAGGCGGTTGAAGTGCCGCTGCTCCATGCGGACCTCGTTAAGGAGTATAATGTCCACCCGCCAACTGGCGTGCTCCTGTTCGGGCCGCCCGGATGCGGCAAGAC
This sequence comes from Microcaldota archaeon, assembly GCA_026396425.1. Lineage (GTDB taxonomy): Archaea > Micrarchaeota > Micrarchaeia > Burarchaeales > JAKAKT01 > JAPLWU01. The sequence goes on from JAPLWU010000149.1 coordinate 1,636, forward strand.
GCTCATAGTCAAGGCTGCCTCGCACGAGATGAAGGTGACTTTCATTTCCGTGAGCGGGGCAGAGCTGCTCAAACAGGGCTACGAAGGCGCTGTCAAGACCATAAGGGAGACTTTCAACAGGGCCAGGGAGAACTCGCCTGCAATAATTTTCATGGACGAGATGGAGGCCATAGCCCCTGAAAGGGGAGGCGGCTCGTCGCAGGTCATTGAAACTGTCGTTTCCCAGCTTCTCAACGAGATGGACGGGGTCAAGAACCTGCCGGACGTCGTTGTAGTGGGCGCGACAAACAAGCCGTCAATGATTGACCCTGCGCTCATGAGGCCCGGTAGGTTCGACAAGATAATGTTCATCCCGCCCCCGGACGAGAAGGCGAGGAAGGAGATATTCGAGCTCAACCTCGAGGAGGCCCCGAAGGACGCGAGCGTCAACCTGGGCCAGCTCGCGAGGATAACCGGCGGCTTCACGGGCGCCGACATCGCCTCCATATGCCAAGAGGCAAAGATGGTGCTCGTGAGGCGCAGGATAGCCGGCGAGAAGAACGTGCGGCTCCGCATGATTGGCTCGAATTGGTCGAGTACAAAATGTCCATTTTTGCCCGCTGGCAAAAATTGGAGGCCGCAATTTTCGCTTCGGCGAAAAATTGGAGAGCCGGGCTGCCGCATCGATGCGGCAGCCGATTATTGGGGTTGGCACCGCCGTTGCCTGATCTTGGAGCAAGGATTCCAAAGTATGACCAGGTAATACAGCACTTGGCGAACGATTTGGGGGGCGGGCTACGACTGCGGGATTCGTCAATAGGCGTAAGCCCATTAAGCCAGCGTCGTAAGGTGAAAGTATTAACTGTAGTTCATGCTTTTGCGAAACCTTTAAATAGGTCAATTTTTTCAATACCATAGAACTTCGATGATAGTCGGAACGTTCGACGAAGGAGTTCGATATGGAGACAGGTGTCGCCGTCGGTAATCGTTGTAAAATATTCCAAGGCGGCGATGCATAGAAGATGAGGTGATATCTTGAAGGGACTGAACGTAAAGAAAATGGCGGCTTTAGTAGCTGGTGCCGCCATTCTGGGAGCGTCCCTTGCTGTTGCCGACCTGACATATGGCAGCACGCAAATCGTTAACCAGAATGGACAGCCAGTGGCGAAAGTCGTCGTAGGCGCGAGTGCCAAAGCCTCTGACGGCGTGGTTGCCGCGAACATTGCGGCAAAGATTGGCAACTCTGCCTACAAGAGCGAGACCCTGACAGCAACACTCCAGGGAAAGGCGACGTGCACAGTTACCGGCGGCGCAGGCTCCGGAGCGTGCCCGATCAGCAATGAGAAAGTCTACCTGGACGTGACACTGCCGGGAGTAGTCTCGGGATCTGCCCAATTCAAGACCTACGTCAACGACTACGTTGACAAGTACCTTGAAGACAGAGCGACCATTACTGGGGCAAACACCCACAGCACCCTCACAGAGGTGAAGCCTATTTTTGCAGGAGGGAGCTACTCGACCACTGGAGCAGTTACGACAACTTCAGCTGAAGTTGCGGACGGAACAAACCAGCACGGAAGAAAAATTTCCGGCTCTGACTTCCCGGCCCTTGCGACAACGACCCTCAGGGATCCGAGCGCAACCGGACAGTACACAGAGGAGCAGAGCGTGTGGGTATACGCCGGAACAGTATATGACGCAACCGTGAAGGACGTGGTCGCGAACGCACCAGAAGTGGTGTACAAGATCGACTTCACGCACGACATATATGGTATACCGGTGTCTACGTGCAGCAGCTACAACTCGAGCGCGTGTCTAGCCGCTGATGCGACGTCCACTGAACTGACGGCGAGGCACAGGGTGCCGGTGAGGTTCCTCGGTGAGGACTGGATCATCAGCGCCCTAACGCCGCCCGCTACGACCGCCTTCTATAATTACGTACCGAGCGGTACGAATGTAGCAGAGGCGGACAGCTCGTCTATCAGCCTCGCCAAGGAGAGCGCCTACGGCGTTATCCATGTCGGCGAGAACATGACGGCTGGGGCATACACCGTAAAGCTGGCCGATATCGGCTTGGCGGAAACTACTGGGAACATCCACCCTGCGGCTGTCGAGATATACGACTCGACTGGAGCTCTGCTGACTGAAACGAAGATAAACCCAGACGCGACGCTCAGCTGGAAGGCACCTGACGGAACGACCGTGAAGATAAAGGTCTACCAGACACAGCCGGGTTACACCCTGCAGAGCAAGTGGGCTGAGATGGCCATCTACTCGAACGAGTTGACCCTCACCCACAATGCGAATGTGGACAACACCGACAACAAGTACTGGAGGACATATCTGTACTGGTCCAAGAACCCGAACAACAACAACGTACCGACGCTGAAGACCATCCTTGTGGTGAAGGACTACGACGCGGCTCTGCAATTGACCAAGGGACAGAACCTTGGCCTGATTGCGAACCCGACGAAGTTCCAGCTAAGCTTTGGTGGCCTGAACTTGGAGAGCGCTGACTACGACACCCTTACGATGTCGATAGTCACGACTGCAATCTCCTACAGCCCGACCGGGAACCCAGCGTGCACTGACAAGGTGCTTGTTGCGGCGCCAGTGAGCCTGTTGTATGTAAGGTCGCAGCTGACCTCGCCGTTCACGATGGAAGTAGCCAGCGTTGCGACGAACCAGTTCTATGTGGACCTGAACAACATAGCCACGGGCTTTACGGCGGGTCTGAACGTGACCAACGTGTACTACCAGCAGAGCAACATAGCCTGCTACTACAACCTGACGAGAGGGTCCGGTGACAAGATAGCAAGCTATGCGGTTGGCGATGGAGCAAGCCAGAGCCTGACGTTTGGCAGAGTGAGGACGAACTCCACGACTGCGGGCCAAATAACCCTCAACATGTCTGAATACGCCTCCTCGACCAACGCATCTGCGATAGACGAGCTCTCCTTTGACCTGTCCAACAACACAGGCGGAGTGTGGCAGTTCAACGGATCTGCCAACAGCAACAGGGCAAAGTACTTGGCTGCAAGCCTGGGAACCGGCTACGTTGTGGGACCGTCTCAGTACAGCGCATCGGCCTTCTACGTCGACCCGGCATTCATCACAGAGCGCGGTTCGGTGTTCAGGAGCATGACCACGACAACCGCGTCCGTGAACGTCGCGAAGAAGATCGGAGAGGTCACCTACTACCTGAATACGGTAGGAACCTCGCCGAACGAGCCGACGCACATCACCCTCGCTGAGGGTGAGCAGCAGACCCTCGCCGGTGGCGTAATAATAAAGGCCACCAAGATTGAGGAGACTGTTGGAGCGTGCACTTCGGCTGGCGGAGCCTGCGCGGTTGACATGACGCCTGTGAATGCGGTTCTCTCGACAGGAGAGGACTCGGCTGCGGTAATAACCCCGTACAGCCTCATGTCGGACCTAGTTGTTCTGGATAGCTCGGCACCTGCCGGACTGGTCGTATCAGTCGGCGGGCCTGTGGTGAACACTGTCACCCAGGAAGCACTGTCCCAGGACAGCACTGTGAAGCTGGAGAAGAGCGGCGATGTCGTCGTGAAGCAGATTGGCAACACAATTGTGGTTGCTGGTTACACGGCGGAAGACACCGCAACTGCCGGCAAGCAGTTCGTTGCAGGTCTGCAGTAAGTGAAAGTGGGTTAAACCCCGCTTTCTCCCCTTCTTTTTTATTTTCACGAACCCTAGCGCGAGCGCTAACAACACAACCAATCCGACAGCCACGCTCGGGCGTGGCTCGCGCGCCTTCGAAGGCGCGTCGCGGCCCCGGGGCCGCACTATTTTTTTTATTTTTTGTTTTTGTGGTGGTTTTAAATACAAGTTTCGGCATAATTTGGTGGGGAAGACATGATACTCGTACCTAGGCCACTTCAACAAAAGCCAAGAATCTCGACCGTAGTCGTGACCACGAAGTGCGAAAATAGTTGCAGGCACTGCGCGGCGAGGAACAGCGACGGCTCCTTCAGGTACGAACAGATGCATATGAAGCGCGACGTTTTGGAGGCGGCAATCGGGTTCGGGAGATTCAAGGACGTTGTCGAGCTGGCCGGAGGCAATCCCCTGCTCTACAGGGACGGGGAAATGGGGATTGGCGACCTCGCGCTTGAATTAAAGACTGCCGGGGTTAAGCGGCTCGCGATGACGGTTTTTCCATTCCACGGAAAGGATGAAGAAAACATCGCGGGCATGATGAGCCTATCAAAAGTCGCAGCCCACGTCGAACTCTGGATTTCCTTCAACGCTTTCGGAGTCGAGGGCGGCGAGCGGATAAACGTCCTGAATTTCGGGTACAGGCACGACGGAAAACAGGACCCGCCGGATATGCAGGAAAGGATGCGGTTCACAATAAATGCGGCAATGGAAGCGGGCATCAGGAGAATATTGCCTGCGGTCAGGGTGTTGCCGTCGAATAAAGACCTTACCTTTACTTATTTGCCATACGGCGAGGATGCCGCCAGGCTGGTGGAATTCAATTTGGTAACCGGAATCGGCAGGGGAGTAGACGTTTGGAGGGAAGAGCTGGCCAGGATGGGCAATGATGCCGCGAGTGCGATAAAAAGCAGGCTTTACGGCTGCTTGTGGGATGGAAAGACGCTCACGGTCATGCCTGACGGGGCGCTTGTTCCCGGATGCAGGAGCGCGGGTTGCCTCGGGGTTCCGCCATTCCCAGCGACAATATTCGACTCGGTTGGAATGATACGCGAGGAGATGGAAGCGGAATACGGGTTCGCACGCGGACTTAAGGGAACGATTGATTTCTACCCGTGCGAGGTCCACGCGAGGAGAATGCCGATGGAGTGAGGGAAATGAAGCAGGCAATAAACGGACTCATAATAACCACGGTATGCGAAAACAACTGCGACCACTGCGGCAGCAGCCCACAGAGGATAAGAAAGCACATGGGGAGGGACGTGATAGAAGCAGCGAAGGCTTTCGGGAGGTTCCACGAAGGCATCGGGCTTCATGGCGGCAACCCGCTGCTTTGGAGAGGGGAGAAGGGGGAGAGAATCGGAGACTTAGCCTTGGAGCTTAAGGAGAAAGGAGTGAAAAAGTTCTCCACGACAATAGCGCCCCTAAGCGAGAATGACGCGGACGGCATTGAGGGATTCAAAAGCCTTTCGAAGGTCGCCGGGGGCGTGCGTATCGCCGTATCATTCAATCCGTTCATGAGGGATGCGAACGGAACGAAAGTTTCTCTGGATGAGATGGCTGAGAGGTTCAAATTCACCGTAAGGCTCGCCCTGGAAATCAAAATAGGGGGGCTTCAGCACATGATACGCTATACGCCATCGACAAAAATGGAAACGCTTGAGAAATTCCCTCTTCCGCTTATGGAGGCTCCTGCTCAGGGCAAGCAGAGTTTGGTGTGGCCCGTGGGGAGGGCGCGCGGCATCTGGATTGAAGAAGCGAGAGGACTCCCTCCGGAGATGAACAGGATGCTGAGGGCGAGGGAGGACGTTTGCAGTTGGGACGGCAGGAACTTCTTCGTGGTTTCGGATGGCTTGCTCGTCCCAGGATGCGAAAACATAGTTTGCACGAGGCTCGGGCTGCCCGTGTCGATATTCGATGACCCCGAGAGGATAGAGAAGAAGATGACGGAGGAACCTGAGCGCACAAAGGGCCTGAAGGGGAAATTCTTCCTGCCAGCCTGCGAGCTTCACGCCAGAATGGGCAGAAAGGAAGGGTGGAACAAATGAAACCGACCATAGGGGCAATGATGCTTACCACGAACTGCGACCGGAAATGCCTTCACTGCGGCGCCAGTCCGCCGCGAATGAGACGAGACATGGGAAGGAGGGAAATCGACGCCTTCCTGAAATACGGCAATAAACCGGGCGCAATCGACTATCCTTTCGGAATCCTCGGGGGCAACGTGCTCGGGTGGAGAGGCGAACGCGGCGAAATGCCCGGCGACCTGATTAGGGAGCTTGGGGAAAAAAATCGCGCCCTGCATTTCCCATGGATTACGGTATTCCCGATCAGACCAGAAGAGACGGCGAATCTTGACGGATTGAAAAGCCTTGGGCAGGTCCTGAGAAGCGGGCAGAAATTGGCGCTCAACATCTCTTTCAACGCCTTTGGGAGGGATGCCGACCGGAGGGCGATAACGCTCGATGAAATGCGGGAGCGCTTTATTTTCACCTTCAGGACCGCAAAAGGACTGGGGTTCGAATTCGTTGTGCCGAACATAAGCTTCTTGGAACACACGCAGGATAGAACGATGGAAATGTTCCCGTGGGAGCTCGTTAAGGGAAAAACAGAGGAGGCAAATCCGCATTACGCGCGGTGCCAAGGACGCGGCACAAGATTTTGGATGCCCCCTCAGAGCGCTGTAGCGGCGGAAGTAGTGAGCAAATGCTCCTGGATTATTAACAGTTTCGTCGTTATGCCTGACGGCGGGCTCGTGCAGCTATGCAACAGCGTGGTGAGAAGCAGGCTGGAACCGTTCGCCTCGATTTTCGACAGCGAGGACGTGATAACCGAGGGAATCGCGCGGGAGTTCACAAGAACGCACGCGCTCGCGTGGAATGGAAAGTTCGACATCTGCGAGCTGTGCGTGCGGGACTCGAAAGAGAGAAACCGAACCGATAAGTAAGCTATTTAAACAGGTCGAGCGAAAACGTCTTTCATGAAAACAACTATAGCGGCATTCATGCTCGCGCTTATTGTCGGAATTGCGTTCGGGTTCGGGGTGGCGCCAACTGTTGACAGCGCGGCCGTCGTACAGGGCGGGAGCGTCACGAACGATTACGAGGCATGGGAACTCGAGGATGGAACGACGATAGGAACTAGCGTGAGCTGGGCCGTGCCCAACGTTACGAGGGCGCCCGAGGGCTCTGCCGAACTCAAGTTCAGCGTAAAGTTCAGCCCCAGCGCTTCCGTCGTGCCGGGCAATTACACGATTATAACCACCATCTCGAGCGGCGGCGACATAAAGACGATAAAAACCGACGTCGAGGTAAAGGAGTATCTGTGGGCTTACGACTACCTGAAGGCGGGCGAAACATATGACAATGTGAGGATTTTGGATTTCGCCTACGGCGGGCAGGAATACGGAATAGTGAAGGTGAATGGGAAGGAAGTCCTGATTGGGAAGGAGGATGCCGCGGTCGAGGACGAGGCGCTCATAAGGAACGTGTCAACAGGGTATTACCTCGCGACCTACTACCCGCCGGAAATCGAGCTCGCGAGGCTCTCATCTCTCATAAGCATTTTCAACGTCAGCAGGAACACCATTGGCCAGTTCGGCCCCGCTGAGGACATGTGCAAGACCTTCCTCGGGCTCAAGGTGCTGCCCTGCTACGATTTGACTACGTGCAAGCTGGCCTGCAGGGCTTCGCACTCCGAGGACATCGGGATTTGCGAGGATCCGACGCTCATCAGCTCGGTATATGACTTCTCGCTCGGAACGAAATATATGGACGGCAATCTGAGTAATAGCGTGGCGCTCATTGGCAACATGACGCTGCAGAGCGCGGTCAACGACATGAAAACCGTGAAGAAAGACCTCGAGAACGTCCGCTCGACCGCCCAGGCGCTTCTCGGAAGCCCGCTCAGGTACGAACAGACGTGCATGACCTGCTATGCCATGTGCCCAATAATGCTCTACAACATGACCTCGATAAACGAGGCCATAACAAAGGCCGGCAGCTTCTACACGAAGATGGCCGGAGCTGGGGCGGGCGAGGATTTCGTAAACGGGCTCGTCAACAGCTCGCTCGACAGGATTGACTATTCGGGCGACACGGCCCACAGGAAGGCCCTCGAGGCCAGGTACGAGGGGGCGAGGAATACCGAAATCGGCCTCACGTCGCGCATCACAAACATAACTTCGCTACTGAGCTCGTCGGAACTCACGATAAAGCTCAACTCGCTGACAGGCGTCTCGGCCGAGATTTATTCGATTATAGAGAACGACTCGTATGACGACCCGGCTGCCCTCGACGCGGAGCTGAACACTCTTTTCACGAGGTTCGACAGGATTGCGGGGGAGGCGGGCACGCTGCTCGCGTCAGTTTCCGCCCCCTACGACGAAATGCTTGCGCAGAGGGAGCAGGCGCGCAAGCTCATGCTGAGGGCCGAGCTCAACACGGTGCAGGGCGACTCGAGCGACGCGCAGATTAAGGCGCTTGCCGAAAGGTACGGCGAGGCCGAGGCCAGGAGGGCCGGGAAGCCGGCTGAAAACGAAATCGGGGAGATGAAGGACGAGTACGCTGCCATTGCGGCCGAGGCAGGCGGAATCGTGGGCTCGAAGCCGGGCGACACGTTCACAGAGGCGGCCGCCGAGCTCTTCAACGACGCCTCGCTCTCGGTGGGCTACGCGCTCATGGGGCTGGCGGGCAAGACGAGCTACGCGGACAGGATTGGCGCTGCCCCGATTATACCCGTAGTCGGAATCGGCCTCATGACTCTGCTCGTTGTCGCGATAACCGCGGGCGCGCTCACGATATACGTGCTCAGGCACAGGAGGAACATGCGAGCGATCAGGAAGAGGCTTGCCCTGTTCGGCGTGTTCTGCGCGGGGATATGTTTCATAACGGTAATGGCGGCAGTCACGATGTATTACGTAATAGACCAGAGTTCCGGGCCGAGGATATGGAACTCCTTCAGCGACGAACTCGCGGGCGCGGCCAGGGTTTCCGTATTCATGGACACCGGAAGCGCAATGAACGCCCCTGATGCCGGGAGTGCGCAGGAAGCCGTGGTTTCGTGCGGCTCGAGAATGGCGGACGCGATGCCCGGCAAGCAGGTCATTGAGTACACGATAATCGGGGAGGAGTGCATGGCGGCCAACGAGACGCTCACGAAGGCGCAGTGCATGGACGAGGCGTGGGGCGCCCCGTATTTCTATGTTTCATACGCGGGAGCAAACAAGATGGACTTCAGGTCGCTCTACGAGACGAAGGCGGCCGTATCGGGCGACGCGGAATATCTCGGCGATTGCCTGCTCGCAGAGGTCATGAGAGGGGGATGAGATGAGGACCAGAAAAAGGCAGAGAAACCTAAAGGAAACGATAGCCGTGCCGGCTGAAGAAAGGATACCTGAAGAACCGCGGGAGGAAACGGACCGAGGGACGGGAGAAGGGATTGCGGGGGAAAACGGAAATATGGAGATAGGAGAAACGGGGAAGGGAGAAAACGGGAATGCGGGGCCTGGTGAGGACGAAAATGAAATACCCGCGGAAAAAACGCCTTCCCCTCTCGAAGAAAAAAAGGTAAACAAGGGGAAGAAACCCGAGGACTCGATAGAAATCAGCAACACGCTCATCGCTGCCGTGCTCTTGATAATAATCCTGGTTGCTGCCGCGTTGTACCTGGGGCCGAGGCTCTTCGGGCCCGGGCAGATGCCGGAGAGGCAGGTAAACCAGACGCAATTCGATTCGATAGTCCTCGGCGCGCCAAGAATTTCGGTCATAATGAACATAACCGGGGCGAGCGAGAACGGCTCGAGGGCGGTCATGCAGTGCGGCACCGACCTATCGTTCAGCGTGGCCAGGCTTGGCAAGAACGTGTCTAATTATGTTTTCAACGAGGGAAGTTGCGTAACTCCGGAGGTGAATACCGTTCCGATTTCCGAGTGCTCGAAAGCAACGAAAAATATTTATGAGACGGTTTGCTGTTTTATTGGTATTTGCGCTCCGGTCTCCGAATGCTCGAAGGCAATGGACGATTTTTATTTTATCATCGGCTACGGACCGGACGTAACGCGCTATTATGACAGGCACGCCGAAATCGAGGTCAACGAGCAGTTCACGCTTGGATGCAACATATCGAGAGGGAGTTAGATGCCACATACTCACGCCCTACGGGGCTTGGGCTTGTGGATGACAGGGTGAG
>JAPLWU010000009.1 GCA_026396425.1 Microcaldota archaeon
GAAGCCGGAGCCGGAGCTTGATGCCGGCTGTATGTTAATCGTATCATCGCCGAAGAATGCGAGCTGGCCGCGCACCGCGTAATCTATCCCCTGGCCTAGGGCTATGAGGAGCACGATTGCCACGATGCCTATGACTATCCCGATGATTGTTAGCCACGAGCGGAGCCCCCTCCTCCTCAGCCCGTCGAAGGAATATGCTAGCATATCCTGGAGTTCCATCAATCAGGTTTGTGAACAAAAGCTTTTTTACCTTTTCACGGGTGTAGTTTCAGCATGGAAGTCTACCACTCGAAAAGCGATTACGCCTCCTTGCTCGAAAAAGTTCTCGAATGCAAAAAAGGCGAGCGCGTTGCGATAAAGCTGCACGTTGGCGAGTTGGGAAACAAAACCCATCTCGATTCCGCAATCGCGAAAATGGCAATAGAAGCAGTAAAGGCCCGGGGCGCAGAGCCATTTCTCACAGACACGACAACGCTCTACGGTGGAGCCCGCCATACGCCCGCCTCGCACCTCAACAATGCGGAGAAGCACGGCTTCACGAAATTGGGAGCGCCCTTCATAATCGCAGATGAAAAAGGCGGAATCGAATGCGAATCGAAAGGCATATTGAAGCGCGTCGAACTGGGAAAATTCTTTTCGGAAGTCGATTACCTCGTCGTCCTTAGCCACTGCAAGGGCCACTTCGTCGCCTCCTTCGGAGGGGCAATAAAGAACATGGGTATGGGCTGCGCGACAAAGGAATGCAAGCTCGCCGAGCACAAGACTGTTCTGATGAAAATAGATGAGGGGCTTTGCAATGGGTGCGGAATCTGCGCCAAATCGTGCAATCATGCAATTATAATCGACGGGAAAAGGCGCGAGGGGCCCAACTGCATGCACTGCGGGGGGTGCGCGGACGAATGCCCGCAAAAGGCGGTCAAATTCTCGGACTTCGGCAACGTGCAGAAGGCGCTTTGTTCGGTCGCGCTCGCAGTCAAAAATCTTTACAAGGACAGATGGTGCTTCCTCTCGGCAGGCGTTAACATCACGAAGCACTGCGACTGCCAGAGCAATCCCGGCGCCCCGGTCCTTCCGGACGTGGGCTATTTCTCCTCCAAAGACCCTGTTGCCATAGACAAGGCCTTCCTCGATTTGGCGGGAGTGGAAAAAATCGAAAAATTCTGGAACAAGTCGCCTCTCTTTCAGATTGAGGAAGGCGAAAGAATCGGCTTGGGGAGTGCGAAATACGAGCTGGTCAGAATTTGATGGGCTTATGTCGCCTTTACGTATATTGTTCCAGCTATAAACCTTTCTGCGCTGCTTCCTTCTTCTCTGTAATAATATTCTATCCACAACTTTCCCGAGTAAGCTTCACCACTCTCGAACTTCATCGGCTCGCCATTCGAATCGAGGCAGGGCATAGTGCTGCTCCATTCCGCGTCGATAGCCAATCTCCCAGAGTCAACTGTAGTCCAAGTAACATTTTCAACTTTATTCGAAGTAACAAGACTCCCCTTTTCCTGCGTGCAGCTAATTCCTGTTATTGTAACATCTTTAAACGGCAATTTGTCGACTACTGTAATCGCAAGCCTATCATTTTCAGCGCTAAGATCGAATGACTCACAGCTTATTCCAGGGCTGAATTGGCAGACTTCAGGTACCCCAAACCTAGCATTTAGGCCAAGAGACCCGCTGGGTTCAGCCAGCGGATGAATTGGCAGTTATTTTTTTGAGCTGAGAAGTATTGTCCAGCGGCGGCGCGGGCGCTTCGCGCCCCAACAGAGGTTTCACCGCCGCTGGAGTTGTA
>JAPLWU010000089.1 GCA_026396425.1 Microcaldota archaeon
CTTTACATTTGCGCAACAGACGAGCACGGAACGCCAATAGTCGCCTCCGCGGAAAAAGAGAAGAAAACCCCGAAGGAGTTCGTCGATTATTACCACGAGCGCGACAAGAAGGAGTTCGCCTCGCTCGGTTTCAGCATGGACATTTTCCACCGCACCTCGAGCCTCGAAAATCGTGAGTTCACGCAGCATCTTTACTTGAAACTGAAAGAGAATGGCTACATCTACGAAAAGGAAGTGGCGCAGGCCTACTGCGCGAAATGCTCGCGCTTCCTTCCGGACCGCTTCGTGGTCGGGACCTGTCCGCACTGCAATGCCGAAGGGCAGTACAGCGATTCGTGCGATGCGTGCGGGAAGGCACTTGCGCCCGGCGAACTCATCGCCCCCAAGTGCATCGTTTGCGGCTCGCCCCCCACCACAAGAACAACAAAACACAAATTCCTCGCCCTCGGAAAGCTCTCGTCCCAATTGAGGGAATGGCTTACAACTAACAAACGCCTCCAAAAGGAGGTAGTCAACTACGTAATAAACTGGCTCAACTCGGGCCTGGCGGACTGGGATATCACGCGCGAACTCGACTGGGGCGTTCCTGTTCCGGGCGAGCCCGGCAAAGTATTTTACGTTTGGTTCGACGCCCCGATTGGCTACATTTCTTCGACTGCCGCCCTGCGCGACGACTGGCAATCCTTCTGGAAGGGCGATGCGGAAATCGTGCATTTCATAGGCAAGGACATCGTTTACCACCACTTCCTCTTCTGGCCGGCCATTCTCTACGGCTCGAAAGACGGCTTCAAGCTCCCGGATGCAATCCCGGTAAGGGGCTACCTCAACCTAGAAAAAAGGAAATTCAGCAAGAGCAAGGGCTGGTTCGTTTCGATTGCCGATTTCCTTGCCAATTTCAATCCAGATTATCTAAGATACTACGAGACGGCCATCACCCCATACGGCGTAGAAGACGCAGACTTCGCCTGGAAGGACTTCCAGCAGAAGATAAATTCGGAACTGGTTGCAACAGTCGGCAACTTTATTCACAGAACCCTCATACTCATACAAAAAAATTCGGATTCGAAAATCCCCTCACCAGACAAGGAAAAATTCGACGAGCTCGATAACAGTCTCCTCTCTTCCATCCCTTCGTCTCGCGCCAAAATTTTCGAATTGTGCGGAAATTTCAAATTCAAGGAAGCGCAGGAGGAGATTCTTTCCTTCGTTGCGGGCTTCAACCGCTACCTCAGTGCGAAGGAGCCGTGGAAAGAAAAAGACCAAGCCAAGCTCGCCAACTGCCTATACATCTGCTCCCGCGGCCTCACTTCAACAGGAATTCTTCTCGAACCCTTTTTGCCATTCTCCTCGCGCAAATTGTTCGCAATGCTATCCCTCGATGAAAGTTTGCTTGCGTGGAAAAACATAGATTCGGAATTGCTCGCCCCCGGAACCAAACTTGTCGAAGTCAAACCTTTATTCGAGAAAATAAGCGACGAAAAGATAGAGGAGCAGGAAAGGAAACTGAAAAGATAAGCGATTCGAGCAGCCGAGCAAAGAGAAACAAGAAATGGAGCAGAAGAGGAAGCTTCGCGGCTGATTTTAAAACTTTAAATATTTCACTGGGCATAATTTTGGGCGGGTGGGGGAATGTCGAATAACACAAATACTGCTGTCATGAAGTCTAGGTCCGTTCATGCGCCCTCGCGGTTTTCAGGCGGTTTTAATCGATTCCGACTTTTTGTTGAGTCAATAATCCTCCGCTCTCCCGAACAAAAACTCAAAAGGGCCGAGGCGGAGTTATCTCGTTTAGGCGGGAACAGCACCTTTGAGCGCAACCCGAGGTATATGAACAAGCGCGAAAAGGAAAAGGCAATAAAGCCGTGTGACGGGCGCATCAAAGCTTTGAAAACGTGCATCAAGTTCACAAAAACTCCGCGACCGCATTTTTACACCGAGTTGGCATTAACTTACGAGAGAAAAGGCGACCTTATTGCGAGTATTGCGAATTTGGGGCAGAAGGGATTGAAGATTCGTGAAGCGCGGGATTCGTATGCGGAGGCCCTGCGCACTTATAGCCAGCAACTCGAGCAGTTTCGGTTCTATGGGAAACAGGAACGAACAACGTACGAAAGCGTTGTCAGAATACTTGGAAAATTTGGCGACGACGTAAGTGATTTGGAAGGATGCGAGACTGCTTTGAAATTGTCCAGAATGCCTTGGGGACTCGATAACTCGCGTGGCCGCGCATCGGGGAATGCAGGGCATGCGAATCGCCTTGAGGCATAGCCTTAATATACATTATTTCACATATTCTCCCCGTGGGCTCGTAACTCAGCTTGGCCCAGAGTGCCTGGCTTTTAACCAGGAAGCCGGGGGTTCAAAATGAAATCCCTTTTCTTTGCGAAAGAAAAGGTCTTTCAATGTCCCAAAAGAAAAACGGGTCTCGCGTCCTCGCGACTCGAAACCCGCAATTTGGACTGAAAATCCCCCCGAGCCCGCTTCCAACTTAATGAGTGAAAATATGGAGGAGAAATTTCCCGGCGTGTATTTCGTGGACGGAAGGCTAGCCACGCGCTCTTTCGCCCCGAAAACCAAAGTGTACGGCGAGAAAACCGTGGAGGTTGAAGGAGCGGAATACCGCTTCTGGGACCCGTACAGGAGCAAGCTATCGTCCGCGATTCTCTCCGGGCTGAAGGAACTCCCAATAAAACCGGGCTCTAACGTCCTCTACCTCGGCGCCGCGAGCGGGACGACCGCCTCGCACGTTTCCGACATAGTTGGCGAGTCCGGTTCGGTTTACTGCGTGGAATTCGCCCACCGCCCGATGCGCGATTTAATCGGAGTTTGCGAGAAGCGCTCCAACATGTTCCCGCTCCTCGCGGACGCGAGAAAGCCAGAGGCCTACGCGAAGAGCATCGGCACTCCGGACTGCATATACCAGGATGTCGCGCAGCCGGACCAGGCGGAAATCCTCTACTCCAACGCGCGCTTCGCGCTGCCTGCCGGCGGCCATGCCCTCCTTGCCATAAAATCGCAGAGCATCGACATGAGCATACCGCCCTCGCAGGTTTACGAGAACGTCATACGAAAGCTCGAGGGCTCGTTCGAAATTCTTGAGAAAATCGACATCTCGAGGTTCGAGAAGGACCACCTTTTCATCCACATGAGGAGAAAGACGTTTAGCGGAGCCAGAGGTATCTAGCCATGGCGGAAAAGGTAAACGGAATGGCCGAGCCTGACGTAAAAGACGAGGGCCTAAAATCGAAGCTGAGGAATTTCGCCGCCCGCGCGGCGTCAATAGGCCTGACTTTCTCCCCGTCCGACGTTGCTGCAAAAATAACGCAGGAGGTGGGCCTTCGCGACGAGAAATGGATGCATTACACGACCGTCGAGGTAATAAACAACCTGCACAAGCCGGGCTTCGAGAAAATTCCGAGGTGCGAGCGGCTCGTCTTCATACCGCACTGCCTGCGCAACGTCCAGAAATGCAAGGCAAAGCAGGGCCCATACGGGCCCCAGTGCGCGAAGTGCGGGGGCTGCGTCATAGGCGAGATAGCCAAGGAGTGCGAGAAGCGCGGCATGCAGTACTACATTGTCGGCGGAGGCTCGATAGTGCAGAAAATCATCGAAGAGAAAAAGCCCAGGGCCGTTCTCGGCATCGCGTGCTACAACGAGCTGAAGATGGCGATAGAAAAGACGGGCGAGAAGAAAATATCGGTGCAGGCCGTTCTTCTCAGCAAGGACGGCTGCGTGAATACCGAAGTAAACATGAAGGAAGTGCTC
>JAPLWU010000069.1 GCA_026396425.1 Microcaldota archaeon
ATTTCCGGTCCCAATGCCGTTACCATTTGTGTTGGTGACGACATTGTTCGTGACCAGAATCCCACTACTCGGGCCATGGTCGAACTGGATGCCGCTGTTGCCGCTGTTGTTAACGGTGTTGTTTGATATCAGATCGGACGCGCACCCGCACAGGTAAATTCCCTGCCAGTTGGAATCGAGAGTGTTGTTGTAAATCAAGCCGTTGACGGGGCCCGAGCCGGCATAGCAGTTTTGTACGCCATACTCAATCCCGTATTCGAAAGCCTCTGCATTGTAGCCCCTTACGACGCAGTTCTTCACGGTCACGTTGTCCGAGGCGGGGTTGTATATGCCGAACACGATGCCGGTTGTGCCGACTCCGGTGATTGAGTGTCCCATGCAGTCGAGTACGACGTTGGCCGAATTGACGGTTATGCAGGTTCCCGAAGCGGTGAGGTTCTGCGTCAGAACGTAGGTTCCGGGCGAGTTCATCGAGTAAGGACAGGCCGATATCGGGTTTGCCGGCAGCGAAACGGAGAAATAAACCACAACCGAGGCGCCAAGATTGTTCGAGGTGTCCCTCGCGTATACTATTACGTTGTGCGGGCCGTCGGATAAGCCCGAAAGCGTCGTGTTCCCGGTTATTGTAATGTTGGCCGCTCCGTCCAAACTGTAGCCGATCCACGAGGTCGGCTCGTTCACGGTGAATGTCAGACCGACTGTGCTGGTTGAGTAGGTCGTGTTCTGCGGCGAAAGAATCGTGATGACCGGCGGGGTGGTGTCCGTGGGATACTCGTCGCTCAGGGGCAGGTAGTCTATGTTGCCGTCCGCCAGGTAGTAAGCATCGTCACAGAAGCCATCCGTGTTGTTGTCCGTGCACGTGTCCGAATAGCCACCCGACGGGCCGCTCCAGTAGTTGCCGCCGATTTCCGTGCCCGGCGAATAAATCCTGGTCCCGGGCTGCTGGCCCGTGTTCCACTGGTTGCCGAATACAATGTTCTCGGCCAGCCATTCGACGTTCATCGTGTTATTGAACAGGTTGTTGTAAATCACGTTGTCGACGGTGCCGTAAGTGTCTGTGGACTGGAGGAATATGCCGGCCCAGCCGTTCCCGTCCACGATGTTGTCGTGAACGACGTTGCCCTGCGCCCAAATCAGCTCGATGCCGTAATGACTGTTATTCTTCGCGCGGTTGCCGTACAACTGGTTTATTTGAGCGATATCCCCGAGGTTGAAGCCGTACCCGTTGTTCTGTGCGGTATTGTTCACTACTATATTCGCATAAGAGTAATAATACACAATGAAGCCCTCGCGTCCACAATTTTGCGCGGTGTTGTTGAGGATGACGTTGCTCTCCGCCCTGTACAACAAGACTCCGAAATCACTGCAGCTGTTGAGGATGTTGTTTTCAATCAAGCCGCTGTTGGCGCCGCCGTACTTGTCTTGTCCAAACCTAATGCCAGAGCCATAGGTGTTGATGACGCAATTCCGAACTGTCACGTTGCTGAATCTGGGGTTATCGACTCCATACGAGCCGCCGTTTCCGGTGATGGACCGCCCCCGGCAATCTAGGACGACGTTGGAGGAGTTGACCGTAATGCACGTCTGGCTGTATGCGCTGCCCAAGTTATTGGTCAGGTAGTAATTTCCGGGGATATTAATAGTAATCGGACAGCCAGCAATCGCCGGAGTGGAAACGGTGAAGTAAGTGGTGTTGGAAACTCCGATGTTGCCGGCCAGGTCGACCGCGTAGAAGACGATGCTGTTGCCCCCGATTATGGAGGTGGTAACATTCCCGAAGAAATAGGTGCTGTTTAATAAGGTGAGATTCGTGTTCGGGCCTCCGTTCAGCGAGTAGTAGGCGTTCGAGCAACTCTCGTTAGTGGTTACGTTTGCCCAGAACGAAGTCGTGTTATATACTGTGTTTTGCGGGGAGATGACCGTGATGACCGGGGGCGTCGTATCCACGTATTTGTTGCTCAGGGGCAGATTATCGGTGTTACCGTCCGGAAGGGTGAACGGAGGGGGCGTGTCGCAGAAACCGTCCCGGTTGCTATCCGTGCAAGAATCGGAATAACCATTCCCTGCAGGATTCGACCAGTAATTGCCGCCGATATCTGTTCCAGGCGAATAAATCCGCTGCCCGGGCTGCCTTGTGGTATTGAAGAAGTTGGGGACGGTTACGCCTACGTTCTGGTAATTAACAGTGTTGTTGATCAAGTTGTTGAAAAAGATGTTGTTTACTGAGTCCCGTATCGATATGCCGAATGCAGTGCCTGCGGGGACGTTGTTCAGGGTAACAAGGTTGTTTGATACCGTGTTGTTGTTGCTGTCCGTATCCAACGTGATTCCCCATCCATTCGCGCTCACGTTATTATTCGAAACGGTGTTGAAGGAGCTGTCAAGAAGGTATACGCCGAATGGGAATTGGTTTACTTGGCAGTTCCTTACAGTTACGCCTGCGACTCCATTGAGGAAGACACCCACGTCGGGAGTTGGAACCCCTGGCCCCACTCCATTAATTGTGTTGCCCAAGCAGTCCAACGTTATGCCGCCTGCGACAATGTTCATGCAGTTGCCGCCAGCAAAGCCGGTGATATTGACGGTGAGCTGGTATGTTGCCCCAGGAACAGCGAGAGTTCCGCAAGCAGCTATTGGGATAACCTGCGCGGAAGCAATTCCTGCGAAATAGAAACTCACCAAAACGAAAGCTAATAGAATAGTCTTTCCGTTCATCCAACCAACCCCCAAAACCAATCACTTATTTTGGATGAGCATATTTATAAGATTTTAACGAGGGGCGGGAGCGGGATTTTACTGCGCCTGGGCCCTGCGCCTTTTCTTGACGAAGATGAAGATTACCACGAAAAGCGCGATTGCGACTCCGGCTATGGCCACGTAGGCGAAGTAGTTGACCTCGGGCTCGAGGTTGATGCTCACCGTCTCCGGCTCGTAGCCGGCGAGAGTCAGCTGCGTGGAGAACGGGCCGGGCTTGCCGACCGCGAACCTTATGGCGCCCGTCTCGTCCGAGACGTATTCGCCGCCTTCAACGACTATTACGGCGCCATCGAGCGGGGAGCCATTCACGTCGGTCACCAATATGCGTATTGCCTTCCCGACGATTGCGGTCGGCCCGTACGTCACGTTCATTCTGCCCATTTCAATCGAGGCGACTTTTGCGTATCGGACCAGGTGGTATGGCCCTGTTTCGCTGACTCCCCTCGCGTCCTCTGCGGAGCACTCGACCGCGAAAACGCCCATCTGGAGCTGCGAGGTCTGCAGCGCGTATGACCATGAGAAAGTTCCCGAGGCGGCCTCCCACTCCCCGCCTTTCACGCGCACCTTCACTGAGCGCATGCCCGTGTCTGAGACGGCAGTGCCGTTCATCCTGACCTCTCCGGAGAGCAGTTGCGAGCCGTTTAGGGGCTCGCCTATGGCGCACGAAGTAGTCGAGATGGCGTAGAGCCTGTGGTCGTAGGAGCCGACTACGAGGAGGTTCTTCTCGTGGTAGAGCGCCGGCGGGGAGAGCCAGTCGCCGAGGCCGGTCTCCCACAATTTTTCCCCGTTTGCGCCGTTCAAGGCGTATACCTTCCCGTCATTCGATGAAACGTAGACGACAGTGCCGAAATCCGTGGGGCGAACGAGAGGCCTGCCCTGCACCTCGCCCCCGGTCTCGAAGCTCCAGAGCTTCCTGCCAGTCGAGGACTCGAGCGCATATACGCTGAAGTCGTTGGAGCCGGCGTATGCGTAACTCCCGTAAACCGAGGGGCTGGACATGACCCATCCGCCCGTCTTGAACGCCCATTTGAGGACCCCACTCCCGGGATCCAGCCCGTATATGAATCCGTCTGTTGAGCCGATGCAGACTATGTCGCCCGAGACTGCCGGCGAGGAGACCCATATCGGGCCCTTAGTGGTGAAGTTCCACAGGTGCTTGCCCGTATTCGCATCAAGCGCGTAGACGTTTCCATCGGCGGAGCCGAAGTAGACCGCCCCCTTGTAGACCGCGGGCGAGGAGTCGACGGGGCCGCCAGTCCTGAAGCTCCAAATCTTCTCCCCGGTTACGGCATTGAGCGCGTAAGTGCTGTTGTCGCGGGAGCCGATGTATAATACGCCCTCGTATACGGCTGGCGAGGAGGCCCAGATTGCTCCCCTCGTTGTGAAGTTCCAGAGCATCGAGCCTCTCTGCGAGTCGAGCGCGTATACGACTCCGTCGTTGGAGCCAAAGTAGAGCATTCCGTTGGATATGACTGGCGAAGAATCCACAGGCCCGCCCGATTTGAAGCTCCAAATTTGGGCGCCCGTGAGCGCGTCCACCGCATAAACGCTTCCGTCGTGCGAGGAGAAGTAGACGTTGCCGTCCTGCACGGCGGGCCCGGCTGAAACGTAGTCGCCTGCCTCGAAGTTCCATTTTACCGAAGCGGCATGCGCGGGCACGAAGGCAAGCGTAGCGAGAAGGAGCAAAACTAAAATCGCTTGACCCGCCCACATCGTTACCACGCACCCAAAACTCCCGGGGCGTCCTGGCTCCTCGCCTTGAACGCACCGTCGTGCTTGCCCTCGTCCAACTCCTCGGGCGTTCTAGCTCTTGGCCTTGAACGCGCCGTCGTGCTTGCCCTCGTTTATCTCCCGTATCATGTCGCGGCCGCTCTTTCCGCCACACGTCACGCCCATGGAAACGCACGTGCCGAGGACTTCCTTCACCGCATCCTTCAGGTCTTTCGAGAGCATGTTGCCCGATTTCGATTTCGCGACTTTTACGGCCTGCTCGAGCGAGAGGTCGCCGGGCCTGTCCTCCTTGGTCTTGGCGCCCTTCTCTATGCCGAGTTCTTTCTTTATGAGCGCGCTCATTGGCGGGCTGCCGACCTCTACCTCGAAGGACTTTTCCTTCTTGTCGATTATTACCTTGACCGGAACAGTCATGCCCGCGAACGCCTTGGTCTTCTCGTTTATGGTCGCGATTATCTTGTTGATGTCCATGCCTAGCGGCCCGAGTGCCGGGCCCAGGGGCGGGCCTGCGCTCGCCTTTCCTCCTTCGATCATTGCCGGTATCGTCACCTTCATTTTCCGCACCTCTTGTCAAAACCGCGGCAACAAAGCCCATTGGCGGATGCCGCATCGTTTTTTGTTTTTCATTTTTCAGTTGTTTCGATTATTTATTTTACCTTTCCTATTATAACGTTCTGCATCTGGATTGGGTTCCAGCGCTCGAGCGCCTTGATGGCGAAGTCGAGCTTCGACTCGTTCTCCGCGACTATCTCGAAAAGCTTGTCGCCCTTCTTCACCTTGTCGCCATACTCGCAGTGCAGGATGACTCCCGCGCCCCGGTCCCTCGGCGCCCCGGCCGAGCGGCCTATGTTCGAAATCAGGCTGTTGTCGACGTGCTGTATCTTCGAGTCGGCCTCTGCGATTACGGAGTATCTATACTTGCCAATCGGCATGTCATCGGGCTTGACTTTCGGGTCTCCGCCCTGCGCTTCTATTATTTTCCTCATGGCCTTCATGGCCTTGCCGGAAGCGAGCAGTTCGCTGGCGACGGCGAAGCCCCTGCCCTTCTGGACCTTGCCGCAAATCTCGAGCAGCGCGCCGGCGAGCTGGCAGCTCTTGTCCTTCAGGTCCGCGGGGCCGTCGTTCTCGAGAACCTTGAGCACGTCGTAGCACTCGAGCGCCGGCCCGATTCCCATGCCTATCGGGTCGCTGCCGTCGCTTATCAGGCACTCGAGCTTCATGCCGAGCCTGCTTCCGACGCTGATGAAATCATTCGCTATGTTTTTCGCATCCGCCATGTTCTCGAACTTCGCGCCCCGGCCCACGGGGATGTCAATGATGACGTATTCCGCTCCCACGGATTTTTTCTTGGCGAGTATGCTCGCGAGCAGGACGCCTTGGGGGTCCAGCCTGAGCGGATGGCGGATGCGGATGAACTTGTCGTCGACTGCCGCGAGGTTCACGGCCCCGCCCCATACTATGCAGCCGTGGTTCTTCAGCACTATGTCGCGCATTTCGTCTATGCTGAAAGTAACGTCAGCAAGAACTTCCATTGTGTCCGCGGTCCCGGAAGCCGAAGTTATGGCCCGCGAGGAAGTTTTCGGCATGTAGAGCCCTGCTGCCGCGATGATTGGGACCATGACCATGGTAGTCCTGTTTCCTGCCACTCCGCCCGAGCAGTGCTTGTCGACCACGGGATGCTTTCCGAGTTTGAGCACGCTGCCCGAAGAGACCATTGCATCGGTCAATGAAACTGTTTCCTCCGTAGTAAGGTCGCGCACATACATGGCGGTGAGGAATGAGGCGAGCTCTATCTCGCTCAGGCTGTTGGCCATGGTTTCCTTGACGATGGTTTTGTATTCCCCGCCCGTCAGGGCGAATCCGTCCATTTTTTTCTTTATGTAATCGAGCGATACGGGCCTCTGAACGTGCAGTATTTCCACCTGGTCATTGCACTTGAGGCCAAGCTGCCTACTTACGTCTGAGAAAACCCCCACCTCGCCCTTCTTGACCATGGCGTCGCTAACGTCGACTATGCAGGTCACGGACTTCCTGCCGTGCCTCACCTCCACCCGGTCGGAGAGGTAGATGTCCTCGGTTTTCGCGTCGTTCTCGTTGAGGACCACGATATTCTTGCCGCTCTCCATGTCGAAGCATTGGACCTTGCATAAATACGGTTTTGCATGCGTGAACTGCAATCAATCACCTTTTATTATTCATGGGATTCTCAATTCCCATCTTGTTGTAGACCATGCTTATAACCCCCTGCGGTGGGACGATGCCCATCTCGGTTATGTAGGCGGTTATGTATTTTGCGAGCGTGACGTCGAATGCCGGATTGCGGATTTTGAGCCCCGGAATCTCGTTGGCGTTGAAGACCTCGGCCGGGTCGCGCTCCTCGATTTTTTCCATCTGGCCCCACAGCGTCGCGGGGTCGAACTTGTAGAGCTCGGCCGCGGAGTAGAACGGAATCTGCGTCTCGTAGGCGGAAAGGGCAATCATCGAGGTGCCTATCTTGTTGAAGAGGTCTCCCCTCGATGTGACGGCGTCGGCGCCAACGAGCACGGTTTCCACCTTCTCCTGCTCGAGCATCAGCCGTGCCGCCGAATCGACAACCATCGTGACGTCGAGGCCTGCTTCCACGAGCTCGCGGGCGGTTATGCGGCCCTGGTACCTCGGCCTCGTTTCGGTGCATATTACGCGAACGTCCTTGTCGAGCTCCTGCGTGCGCCTTAGAATCGCGACTACGGTGTGGGAGTGGCAGTGGACGAGGACGGTCGAGCCGGGCCTGATTTCCTTGGCCCCGTATTCTGCTATTGCGCTTATGCTCAAATCGAGATTTTTGAGGAAGACTTTTTCCTCGTGCGCCATTATCTCCTTGAACTCGATTATGTCAGAAGGCTTGTTCTTCTTGATTTGCGAGAAAGCATAGCGCAGGGAGTTGCGGAGCATGGGCTCGGTCGGCCTCGTCGAGGCGAGCTCGTCAGCGGTTTCGAGCAGGTCCGAGAGAAGCTCCTGGGTGTGGACCGCCTCGGTGGCCTGCGCCTCCATGTTGAGTGCCCTGAAGGCCGTCTTGGCCACCTCGCGGGCGCCCTGAATCCTCATGGCGCGTATGTCATTGCAGATTTTCTCGACTTCGGGTATCATATGGAACGAAGTAATTACTGAGGATAGTTATTTAAGATTAAGGAGTTGGGGCGGTCGGCAAAGCGGAAGGTATTTATGCAGCAAGCGAGGAAAAAAAGGCATGGCTTCGCAGGTTAATCCCGCAATGGAGAAGGCATGGAACGATACTTGCCGCGTTTTGTTCGGGGAGGAGCTCGGCCCTCTCTCGAAATACGAGGAGTGGCTGCGGCTTTACCTTCTCCCCACCACGAATGCCAAATCCGCTTCGGGAAAGGAAACAAATCTTACTACTACGAACTACCTTCCTAGTTCAACATTCGCCAGTTTTGACGAAGTTGATTTCTCCAAAAAATACGCGCCGCTTCCGCTTTCGATAAACGAAATCAAGGATATCGACGGAATCGCCGAGGCCTGCCGCGAGAGGTTCGCATACGCGGGCAACATAATACTCGGGAATTCGAGCGGGGTGGAGCGCAGCAGCAACGTGATTGACAGCCACTTCGTCTGCGGCTCGAACATCGTCTCGGACTCGAAATACGTCGGCTTCTGCACGGAAACGCGCTACTCGGACCACTGCTTCGGCTGCTATATTGCGGTCGAATCCTCCTACGCGATGAAATCGGGCGGAGGGTGGCACAGCCGCGCATTCGAATGCCATCTCTGCCAGAACGTTTCGGACAGCTACTACTGCACCGGGGCGCAGGACTGCCGCGACTGCATGTTCACGTTCGGGACGAGGAACGGCCGAAACATGATAGGCAACCTCGCGCTCCCGCGCGAAAAATATCTGGCGCTCAAGAAAAAACTCGTTTCGGAAATCGCCTCGAAGCTCAAAAGCGACGGCAGGGTTTTCTCGCTTTTCGAAGTAATTTCTCTCGCTGAAAAATACGGGGGAAGCGGGCTCAGGCTCAAACCCGAACCGCAGCCGCCCTTCAAGCCAGAACCGCTGGAAAAGGCCTTTTCGCAGACCTGCTCGCTTCTTTTCGGAAGAAAGATGGCCGGCATTGAGGGCTTTGCCCCGCTCATGCGCAAGAATTATCCCGATAATGTATTCGCGAATTCACCGCTTACGGGAAGGCGCGTTGCGGTGGGCGGGCATATAGCCCACTTGATGAAGGACTACGGCACCGAAAACCGCATGCTCGACCAGACCGAAGCGTGGAAAGTCGGCGGGAGCCCGGTTGCAGAGGAAAAGCTTGCTGGGATGAGGGCCGAGCCCGAAGAGCTGGCAAGAATCCTTTTCCCCGTCGCCTACGCGATGCTCGACACGGATTTCGGCAACAACGCGAACATAAAGGATGCGACGATAATGATTGACAGCAGCGACTGCCTCAACGGCTCTTCGTTTGTTAAGGTGAAGAAGTGCGCCTACTGCCACTGGCCCCGCGAATCGGAAGGCATCTTCGGCTCGAACGCGGTTTTCAAGTCCTCGTTCTGCATCAACTGCTACTTCTCCACCAACCTGACGCGCTCGTTCGAGTGCGACAACTGCGAGAATTGCGCGGACGGCTACTTCCTGCACAACTGCGAGAACGTGAACGACTCCATGTTCTGCTTCAATGTCAAGAATTTGAGGAATGCAATCGGCAACTCGCCCCTTCCGCCTGAAAAGTTCAAATCGGTGAAATCGGCCGTAATTTCGCAGCTGGCCGACGAGCTCGAAAAGAAAAAGGATGTTAGATGGACGATTTACAACGTTGGCGCGAAATCATAGACTACTTCTTAGATTACTGTTACTTTCGCGCACGGTCTCGGTCACGAGAACTATATAAACATTATATTGCGCCTAAGAGCCGGTGCATCTGGAGAGGAATTTTATAAACCTGGCTTTAGTTGGGCCGAAACGGGTTTGAAACTCGGGGCCATTGGGAGAAGCTTCGCCATAAGGCCCCGGCCAGAGTTTTGGGAGAAAATAAGCGCGAGTTCACTGAGCTGGGATGGCTTGGCGAAGTCCAAAATTTCGGACGCGATTTCGAGGGCTGGAGCCTGGATCGTGGGCGGCTGGGAGAAGGCGCCCAGGAGTATGGAATTCAGATGGACTATCTGGGCCGGGTCTGCGGAGCTTAGGTCCGCATTGTAGGCGAAGCTGCTCGCGAGCTCGAGGGCGCGTATTTGCATGACGCCTTTTGATTTGGAGGCGATTAGGTTAAGCGACTCGAGGAGTCCGGGCTGGTAGCTGCCGCCGTTCAGGATGTAACTGAAAATTTCGAGCGAGCCTCTCAGGGACTCGTATTTTTTGTTTGCGGCAAAAACCTTCATGCTTTCGAGGAGTTCCGGCCCGAAATTGCTGTTTGAAAGAATTCCGAAGAGGAGGTTGAAGTCCGAATCGCTGCCTCCGCGCTCTAGGATTGTGTTCACGATTTCCGCAAGAGATTCGAAATGGTCCTTCCATTTTTCTTTGAAGTTCTGGTTTGAGAGGAAAACGTAAGCCGAAGTCAGGAAAAGAAACTGGACCTCGCCTTTTGTATTCAAAAGCGAATGCGAAAGCTGGCCGGACATGCTGAACCTGAAGTTGGGATGGCTTGAAATTTTTGAAAGCGCATCCATCGTTTCGCTGAGGCATGTTGTTTTCAGGTCGAGGCACATGCAGGGCGCGTTCAGTATGCGCGAGGACCCGGGGGTGAGCCAGGCTTTCGTTATTGACGGGTTGAGGAGGAATCCGCCTGTCATAAAGAAAGATGCACGACGGGCTTCGGGACCGAATTCGAAGCCGAAGTGCCTGAAATCGAGGTTGGAGGCGTTGGCAATCCATTCGGCCGCCCTTTTCGAGAGGCCGTCCTACCAGGAATGATGTCTCAGCAGA